>CAZHLB010000417.1:0-6162 GCA_964533005.1 uncultured Saprospiraceae bacterium | reverse complement strand
TGGCGCGCCCCTCCCGCTTCCGTTTTTTTTGGGTCTCCACTTCCAGTTCACTGGCACCCCTCGCCCGCCGTCGCAAAAAACTCCGCTCCCAATTTCACCTCGAACCCCGCCTCCAAACTAACGTGGCTCCCTGCATCAAAAGTCACCGACCCGGCAACAACCACGCCCGCAGAATAGATGCAACTGCCTGCCTTGTAAGTCCCCGGCGGCACTGGATTGCCCGAAAGCGTCAGCTCGCTCTGGCAAGCCCGTTCGCCCCGCCAAATGGCGCCGCCCATGGTCGTCACCCACATTTCGTTCAGGTCGTATGGATTGAAAAACACCCGCTTCGGGCGAGGGTAGGGAAAGCTTTCCGCTACAAAAAAAGCAGGCGTGGCGGCATTCAGCGTGTTCGTGTGCCACAAGCCGCCGTACTCGGTGGCGAGGTAGGCAGCGTTGGCGTCGAGCGGGTCAACGGTCAGGCTTTCGGCTCGTTTGTGCTCGAAAATTTTCGTCCAGGTCAAGCCCCGATTGGAGGTTCGCCAGACCCCGCCGTTGCTGTCGTAGGTCGGGTACAAACCGCCCCAAACGTTGGCAAACCAGGTGTTTTTTGCCGGGTCGTGCGGGCTGACGGTGAGGTCTTTTGTGTAATAAAACATGCCCGCTGCGCTGCGGTCGCTCCAGGTGTTGCCGTTGTCTTCGCTGTAAAACACGCCGCTGCTGGCGGTCAGGTTGCCGTTGCCGTCTTTCCTGCCGGAAAAAGTAGCGACCAAATCGCCGCTGCCGAGCAGCCGGATGGTGTACGAATGCCCCTCGGTGCGGGCGGGCAGGGTGAGCTTCGTCCAGGTGACGCCGCTGTTTTCGCTGCGAAAAATGCCCCCGTCGGGGTAGTGAACCACGCTGGCGAACATCCGACTGGGGCTTTCCGGGTCTTGCACGAACCAGGCGACCGGATGCCCGAAATCGTGCAGCACCGTCCAGGTCTGTCCGGTGTCGGAGGAGGTGAGGAGCTTGCCGTTTGCGCCGTTGATTTCATCATCGGAGAGGCGGTATTCGAGGTAAATGTCGTTCAGGTCGGAGTTGGCGGCGTAGAGCGTGTTGCTCGTGGAGTGCTTCGCCATGACGTACCAATTGCCGTCTTTGAGCGCCTGCCAGGGTTCAAAAACATTCCTCGCAAACGTCCAGGACTCGCCGCCGTCCTCGCTGTACTGGTTGCCGATGTCGGTGCAGGCGGCGAAAATGTGGGTCTGGTCAATCCAATGCAGGTAGTGCCCCGAGGTGAGGTTCATGCCGGTGGTTTTGTAAAAATCGGCGGCGGTGGGCTGTGTGCCGGCAGGGTGCTGGAAGGCGCTGTCCAGGTAGCATTGCCGCCAGGTTGTGCCGCCGTCGTAGCTCAAGTGCGGCATCCCGTAGTTGGTGGCAAGGAGGACGTTGGGGTCGTTGTCCGCCACGTCGAAACCGAGAAAGCCGCCGGTATTGTAAAAAGAAAAAATGCCCGTTTCTGCGCCGTAGCCGGTGGCGATGTTCTGGTTGTTTTGGGTCAAAAAAGTATTCGTCCAGGTCGTGCCGCCGTCGGTGGATTTGTAAATGTAGGGCCAATCGCCCTCGTGGGCGGCGGCATAAACCACGTCCTTTTCATTGATTGCCAGGTCGGCGAACATGATTTCGTGGTTGGCAGGAATGTTCCCCCTTGCATTCGACCAGGCAGCCCCGGCGCTGTAATTCATGCTGAACAAGCCCTGAAAACTGCCCTGAAAATTGCGCAAATCCGCCCAGGGGTCGAGCAGGGTTTTGTCCATTGGAATGGCGAACAGCTTCACCGTGCCGCCTTCTTTTGCGCCGGTCAGCAAAAAAATTCCCGTCCCGGCGGGCAACCCTGCGTGGGTTTCGATGGCAAAAGAAGCGCCGCCGTCGTGCGAAGCGAGCAGCCCCTGCCCGGTGGCGACGTAGATGTTGTTGCCGTCCCAAAAGACGCCACCGAGCCACACGGTTTCGCCCGCAGGCTGAAAAACCTGCGTGAAACTCGCCCCGCCATTGTTCGAAAAAAACAAGCGGTCGTACTCGTTCAGGATAATGCGCTGCGTCGAATTGGGGTCGGCGATGAGGCGGTGAACGCCGGTGGCGGTTGGGTCGGGAAGGGTTTGCCAAGTGTCGCCGCCGTTGGAGCTTTTCATCGGGTGCGAGCGAAAAATGGACGTGTAATCGAGCGAGCGGTCAATGGTGAAAAGCACGTTCGGGTCGCCGGTGAACTGCACCTGCGCTTTGATGGAGCTGAAAAGCTGGTCGTAGTGGTAAATGCTCCAAGTGTTCCCGGCATCGAGGCTTCGATAGACGCCCGCCATGTCGCAGGCGAGGTACATTTCGTCGTGGTCGTGCGGGCTGATGCTGGGAGCGTAAGTTGCGCCGCCGCCGCCGGGTCCCACCGGCAAAAACAAGGCAGGCGGAGCGATGGTGTCGAATGAATTGGCATGGATGCGCCCGAAAAAACAGGCGAGGAGCAGGGTGAGCGAGAGTCTCATGTGGTGATGGATTTATTTGATGAGGGGGCGAAACTAAGGCAAGAAAAAGGATGACAATACGCTGTTTTTCTGCGGAGGAAAAAATTTGTTCAAACCCCCTTTCCACCTGTCAGCTTTAGCTCGCCGCCTGCCACAAATTGTAAATTCCCAGCATCGCCGCAATCGCCACCACCACGCCCATCACCAAATTCCAGCCCAGGGAATTGACAAATTTTCCCGTCAACAACCGCCGGTCGTTCACCGCTGCCAGTAGAAAAATCGCCACCACCGGCAGCAACACGCCATTGATTGCCTGCGCCGCAATGATGACCGGAATCGGGCGCACACCAGCCAAGCCAAACGCCAAGCCGACGCCGAGGACGAGCATCCAAACCAGTTTGAAATTCAGCGATTTCGAAGCCCACCGACCATTTCCGCCGAGCAAGCCTTGCCCGGTCATCGCCGCCGCCAGCGGTGCAGTCACCGCCGAACTTGCCCCCGCCGCAAACAAGCCGAATCCAAACAAAACGCCTGCCCACTCGCCCAGCCCTTTTTGCAGCGCAGCCGCCAAAGCCGGGAAGGAATATTGACCCTGAATTTGCGTCCCCGCCAGCAAAATCGCCATTGAAATGATGCCGCCGATTGCCACCGCCAGCGCAATGCCCCACCGCATTTCGCTCATGCTTTGCCCTTTGCTCAAGCCGCCTGCCAGGAATAAATTGTAAGGCACTACCGTCGTCCCGACCAAGCCTATGATGAGCAAAGCCGAGCCTTCCGGCAGGGACGGCACGAAGGCATTTTTCAAAAAATCGCCTGTCCCGATTGGCATTTGGACTGCGACAAAAATGAAAGCCAAGCCCATCAAAAACACAATCGCCGCCATCACGGCAGCAATCAACCGCACGTTGCCGACCCAAAGCAGCACCGCCGCCATGCCGCCAACCGCTGCCACAAGCACCGTTTTTGGTACGTCGAAAATCAAAGCCAAGCCGGAAACTGCGCCTAAAATATTGCCCGCCTGGTAAGCTGCGCAGCCGAATGCCACCGCTAAGAATAGCAAGATTTTGAGCCAGGCGGCTCGGTGGCTGTTGTATTTGAGGGCGAGGATTTCGCCGAGGGTTTTGCCGGAGGCGAGTGTGATTCTCGCCGCCGCTTCCTGCAAAATGATGGTGGCGGCGGTGGAAAAAGTCAGCGCCCAGAGTAGACTCAAGCCGTAGGTCGAGCCAGCTTTCGAGCAAGTGGTGACGGTGCCGGGTCCAATGAATGCGGCAGGGATGACTGACCAGAGGAGGAGGCTGAGACCGCCTTTTTTGAAGGAGATGAGTTTGGGCATGGCGAAAAAATTTTGAAGAACAAGGCTCGCCAAAATCGGCAAATGCGAGGAAGAATTATCTTCAACCCTGAAAATCAGTGATTGCAACCATCAATTTTCAAGGTAAATGACAAATCTGCTGCCACGTCACCTCGCTCCGGAAGTCAGCCGTTTGAGCCAGTATTTTCCAGCCGTCGGCATTATTGGTCCCCGGCAAGTCGGAAAAACTACCCTTGCCCGCATGGTCACGGAAAAATGGGAACGTCCAGTGCTGTTTCTCGACCTCGAAGACCCGGAGCATTTTGCCAGTTTGCGCCAGCCGATGTTGTTTCTGGAAAGGTATTCCGACCACACGGTCGTGCTGGATGAAGTGCAGCGGATGCCTGAAATTTTCCCCGTTTTGCGGGTGCTGATTGACCGGGACAGGCAGCCGGGGCGCTTTATTTTATTGGGTTCTGCCGCTCCGGAACTGGTTCGTCAATCTTCCGAAACACTGGCTGGGCGCATTGCCTACGTCGAACTGTCGCCGCTGACGCTCGATGAAGCGGGCGCTGAAATTGGCTACGAAAAGCACTGGCTGCGAGGCGGTTTCCCTGGCTCGCTGCTTGCGCCGGATGATGCTTTTAGCTTCGACTGGCGCAAAAATTTTGTGCGCACCTATCTCGAAAGAGACCTTCCGCAGCTTGGCATCAGCGCCGACCCCGTCTTGGTCGGACAATTTTGGACGATGCTCGCCCACCTGAGCGCAGGGCTTGCCAATCGGGAAAAATTGGTCACTTCGCTCTCGCTTCACACACAGACGGTGCAGAAATACTTGCATCTTTTCGAGGCGGCTTTTCTGGTGCGCTCCGTTTTTCCGTTCATTCCCAACGTTCCAAAACGGCTGGTCAAGACGCCCAAAATCTATTTGCGAGACACGGGCATTTTGCATTATCTGCTCGCAATTCCCGGCTGGCAGGCGCTGTTGGGACATCCTTCGTTGGGCAATTCCTGGGAAACTTACGTGGTCAACCAAGTGGCAGCGTTGTTGCCGGCAGGGTATGAAATGTATTTTTATCGCACTCACTCCGGGGCGGAGGCAGACCTCGTTTTGGCAAAAGGCGGTGTACCGGAAATCATGGCGGAAATAAAATTCAGCACCTCGCCAGTGCTCTCGAAAGGGTTTCATATTTCCCGGCAAGACCTTCAAACACAGCGGCATTTCGTGATTTGCCCGGTCAAAAAGCCTTTTCCCTTGCAGCAGGAAATTGAAGTCATCGGGCTGCGAAACCTGGAAAAAATGTTTGATTGATGATTGCTGATTGATGATTGTTGTCGGGACGCTCCGGCAACAATCATCAATCAGTAATTATCAATCGGCGCTTACTTTTGCCGCCCTCCGTGAACACCACTCCCATGAAAACACAAAGATTTACTTACAATGAACAGCGATTTTTTACCAAAAATAAAGGTCATCAGCGACCAGTTCGAAGCGCCTCAATTGACCAGAAAAAGGCGAATTGCGGCGCTGCTGCCGCATGATTATTACGAGTCTGACAAGCGTTACCCGGTTTTGTATTTGCAGGACGGTCAGAACCTTTTTGACGGTCGCTCGCCCTTCGGCTGCTGGCACGTGGACAGGCAGCTTTCCCGCCTCGCCGAGCAAGACATGGGCGACCTCATCGTCATCGGAATTGACCATGCCGAGGAAGAACGCATCAATGAATACCTGCCGCCCGACTCGCTGCCCAAAATGGGCAAAGGCTGGGGAAAACGCTACGTCCATTTCATGGCGGACACGCTGAAACCTTACGTGGATGAAAATTTCCGCACCTTGCCCGACCGTCAAAACACGGGCATCGGCGGCAGCAGCATGGGCGGGTTGATTAGCATTTACAGCGCCTTCATTTACCCGGAATTGTATGGTAAGCTGCTGATTTTCAGCCCGTCGCTTTGGGTAGCGCCGAAGATTTATTTCCAGGCAATCAACTTTTTCAACCCCTTTCAGACGAAAATTTACCTTTACGCAGGTGGCATGGAGGGCGCCAGCATGGTGCCCAACGTGCAGCGGCTCAAATCGGCGCTCCAGCGCAAAGGTTTGGACGGCAGCAAAATAGAGTTCCAACTTTCCATTGACCCGCAGGGGCAGCACAACGAGGCGAAGTGGGGAGAGGAGTTTCCGAGGGCTGTTGAATGGTTGTTTTTTCCTTGAAAAGAAGGACTTTTCATCTGATTGACGATTGATGATTACATGATTGTTGATTGTTGATTTCATGGAAGATGGCAGGATGGACGATGTTCCGGAACATCGTCCATCCTGCCATCTTCCATGAAATCAACAATCAACAATCATGTAATCATCAATCGTCAATCAGATGAAAAGTCCTTCTTTTC
>CAZHLB010000416.1:0-6169 GCA_964533005.1 uncultured Saprospiraceae bacterium | reverse complement strand
TCACCTGGCACCAATCACCAATCATCAATCACCAAATAATGCTGGGTGCAATTATTTTTTCAACGGCTTGCAGATACAACTTCGATAGACAAGGGTTGGTTTTCGGGGGACAAGAGTTTTGAGTAGGCGAGTAGGCAAGTGCTGCTACTCGCCTACTTGCCTACTCACATACTTGCCTACTTTTTCCATCTTTACGCCCCGTGAAATCACCTTGACTTTCATTTCCAAAGGTCAACAAATTCCTTTTTTTTTCAAATGGAAACTCCGAATGCTCAATTGCCGGGCGACCCTTCGTTGCCTTCTTCTGCGAAAGAATTAAAACGCATCATTCATGCCGACGCCGGGCAAAGCAAATACCCGGTCGAGGATTTTTTCCGCCTGCCGGAACGCTCCCGCTTCCAACTTTCTCCTGACGGAAATCACTTTTCCTACCTGGGCCCCTTCAAGCGGCGCCTCAATTTATTTGTCCAAAAAGCGGATGGTAAGCGCCCCAAGCGCCTCACTTCTGTCACCGAGCGAGACCTTGCCTGGTATTTTTGGAAAAACAACCGTCGCCTGGTCTTTGCCAAAGACGAAGCCGGAGACGAAAATTTTCACCTCTACGCCGTGGACATAGACGGCAAAAACTTGCAGGAATTGACCCCGTTCAAAGGCGTCCGAATTGATTTGATTGACGACCTGGAAGACCACGAGGATGAAATCATTATCTCGATGAATAAAAACAACCCGCAGTTGTTCGAGCCTTTTCGCCTGAATATTCAAACGGGCGAGCTTCGCCAATTGGCGGAAAACCTCAACCCCGAAGAGCCGATTGACAGTTGGAGCACCGACCACGAAGGCAGGCTCCGGCTCGCCAGCAAAGTGGTCGGCGGCACGAACAATACATTAATGTATAGGGCTTCGGAAGACCTGCCCTTCCAAGACGTGCTGACCACGGATTTCCGGGAGGGCGTCACGCCGCTGATTTTTGATTTTGAGGATGAGCATCTGCTCTACGTTTCCTCGAACATCGGCAGGGATAAAAGTGAAATTGTGAAGCTCGACCTGCGCACCGGGAAAGAAGTTGGGCAGCCTATTTTTTCCCACCCCGAAGTGGACGTTTCCAGCCTCGGTTTTTCCAAAAAACGCAAAGTCCCCACCGCCATCAGCTACCTGACCGACAAGCGCCACATTCATTTTCTGGATGAAATCACCCGGCAGATTTATTGCCGCCTCGAAGGAGAGTTGAGCGGCTACGAAATCGTCATCACTGCACACAACAGGGCGGAAGACAAATTCATGGTGCGCACCTACAGCGACCGCTCGCTCGGCGCTTATTATCTCTTTGATTTTCAGAAAGATGAAATCACCAAGATTGCCGAAGTCAGCCCCTGGCTCGACGAGCATGATATGGCACCGATGCTGCCGGTGAAATATGAAAGCAGGGATGGTTTGACCATTCATGGCTACCTGACTTTGCCGGTGGGCGTGGAGGCGAAAAACCTGCCGGTCGTGGTCAATCCGCACGGGGGGCCCTGGGTTCGGGATACCTGGGGCTACAATCCTGAAGTGCAATTATTGGCAAGCAGAGGCTACGCAGTTTTTCAAATAAACTACCGGGGCAGCACGGGTTACGGTCGCAAATTCTGGGAGTGCAGCTTCAAACAGTGGGGTAAAAAAATGCAGGACGACATCACCGACGGCGTGAATTGGTTGATTTCGCAAGGCATTGCCGACCGGAAAAAAGTTGCCATTTACGGCGGCAGTTATGGCGGCTACGCTACCCTCGCAGGTGTCGCTTTCACGCCTGATTTGTATGCCTGCGCCATTGATTACGTGGGCGTTTCCAACCTGTTTACGTTCATGCACACCATCCCGCCGTACTGGAAACCTTACCTGGAAATGATGTTTGCAATGGTGGGAAATCCTGAAAAAGACAAAGACCAGATGCTGGAAGCCTCGCCCGTTTTTCACATTGACAAAATCAAATCGCCGCTTTTCGTCGTGCAAGGCGCAAACGACCCCAGGGTGAACATTGACGAGAGCGACCAAATCGTGCGTGCCTTGCGAAAACGAGGCGTCGAAGTGCTGTACCTGGTGAAATATGACGAAGGGCACGGCTTCCACAACGAGGAGAACAGGTTCGAGTTTTACAAGGCGATGCTGGGATTTCTCGCTGCGCATTTGTTGCGACCCTAAAAAAAGAGTCCTGTTCCGACCAGTAAAAATGAAGTTGTGATTTATCTTGTTGAATTGCTTTGTCATGCTCATTTGAAAACTACACGTCATGCCAAGAAAACGAACACCAAAAGTTGACCTGGACGCCCACTGGAAACGAATAGCCGAGCGGCTTCCCAGGCAATTCCTTCAATTTTTCCTTCCTGCCCTCCACGCTACATCCGACCCGGCGAAACCCATCCGCTCGGCAAGCAAAGAGTTGCAAAAAATTTTCCCGCAAGCCAGCAAGGAAGGTCGCCGCTACCCCGACCTACTGCTGGATGTGCCGCTGCTCGAAGGCGACGAAACATTCGTCATTGCCCACGTCGAGGTGGAAGGCTCCGGCGAAGACGACATGCCGGAGAGGATGTTCGACTACCTGAACCCGCTTTGGAACAAATTTCCGGGTCGCATCGTCGCTCTGGTGATTTACACGGGTAAATACGTGCCTGAGAAATTTGGCGTGTTCACCTACGACCGGTTCGGGACGGAAATCACCTACAAATTCAACACATGCTTGGTGCGAGACCAAAAAGAGGAGGAGTTGTTGAAGTCGGAAAACCCATTTGCGCTGGTGATTTTAGCTTGTTTGTACTGCATTCAACATGCCGGGAAAAAGAAATTGCGTTACCTGCTCGAGTGCAAAAAAAAGTTGGCAGAGCTATGTTTCGAGCGGAATTACACCGAGGAAGAATTGAACGAGTTGCTTACTTTTGTCCTATGGGTCATTCATCTGCCGAAAGAAGAAAAATCGGAATTTGAAAATACTCTTCACGAACTAATCAATCAACACATGGATACCATACCATTGAGGTATATAGATAAAAATAACGCTGACTTTATGCTTAGGCTAAATTATGGCAAAACCTCCGATGAGATTGACGCCATGATTAATCAGGCAGTAGCTAAGGGTAAAGCTGAGGGTAAAGCTGAGGGTAAAGCTGAGATTGAGGCTAAAAAAGCTGAGTTGGAAGCCTTGACCCGGAACTACATCTGGCAATTACACCTGCACGGTGACAAGCCAGAGGACATCGCCCGCATTGCTCAAAAAAGTATTCCTTTCGTGAATAAGGTTATCCGGGAAATGAAAAAAGCCAATCAGAATGGCAAACCCGAAAACTGACCAACCCATAAAAATCTTGAGCCATTCCGCTACAAGTAAAAAGTAAAAAAGGCAAAAGGCAAAAGTGAAGTAAAAAGAGAGAAGCCATTGATAACCAATGGCTTCTCTCTTTTTACTCCACTTTTGCCTTTTGCCTTTTGCCATTTTACTTAATCATACCGCTCCGCCACCATCTCCCACTGCTCCGGCGAGCGCCAGAGACCAGAGAGCAGCAGTTCCCGCATAAACAAAAACTCCTTCGGCAGCTTGTCGTACATCTGGGCGAAAAGCTCTTCGTGCGCCAGGATTTCCTTTTTCCAAGCCTCCCGGTCAACGCTCATTATGTTTCTGAACTCATCTTTTGGATAATCTTCCATGCCCGTCCAATCCAAATCCCGGTGGCGGGGCATCCAGCCAATCGGGCTTTCCACCGCCCCTGCCCTACCCCGCACTCGCTCGACAATCCACTTCAAAACCCGCATATTTTGACCGAAACCGGGCCACGCAAACTCGCCTTTTTCATTTTTCCGAAACCAATTGACGCCGAAAATGCGAGGCGCATTCGGCAGCACCCGCCCGAATTGCAGCCAATGGTTGAAATAATCCGCCACGTGATAACCCATAAATGGCAACATCGCAAACGGGTCTCGCCGCACTTTTCCGATTTCGCCGAAGGCGGCAGCCGTCATTTCCGACCCCATCGTGGCAGCGAGATAGACCCCAAAAGTCCAGTTAAATGATTGATACACAAGCGGAACCACCGTGCTGCGCCGCCCGCCGAAAATGAAAGCCCGAATCACCACCCCTTCCGGATTTTCATAATCGGGGTCAATCACGGGGTTTTGATAAGCCGGAGCCGTGAACCGGGAATTCGGGTGAGCGGCAGGCTTGCCCGAAGCCGGGTCGTACGGTTTCCCTTGCCAATCCGTCAGCCCGGCGGGGATTTCTTTGGTCATTCCTTCCCACCAAACATCGCCGTCCGAAGTCAGTGCAACGTTGGTAAAAATGGTGTTCCGGCTGATGGTTGCCATGGCATTGGGGGTGGTTTTGTAGTTCGTGCCGGGGGCGACGCCGAAGTAGCCAGCCTCCGGGTTGATAGCGTAAAGGCGGTCTTCCTCGCCCCGCTGAATCCAGGCAATGTCGTCGCCGACGGTCGTCACTTTCCAGCCCTCGAAACCTTTTGGCGGGATGAGCATGGCAAAATTCGTCTTGCCGCAGGCGCTTGTAAATGCAGCACCGACGTAAGTTTTTTCGCCATTCGGGTCTTCCACGCCGAGGATGAGCATGTGCTCCGCCAGCCAGCCTTCTTCTTTTGCCATGCTGGTTGCGATGCGCAAAGCGAAACACTTTTTGCCCAAAAGCGCATTGCCGCCGTAGCCGCTGCCGTACGAAACGATGAGCCGCTCCTCCGGGAAATGCACGATGTATTTGACAGTGGGATTGCAGGGCCACTTGGAATCTTCCTGCCCATATTCGAGCGGCGCACCAATCGAGTGGATGCATTTGACGTACTCGCCTTCCTCGCCTAAAATTTCCAAAAAAGCCCTGCCCATGCGGGTCATGATTTACATAATGACCACAACCTAATCGCTGTCAGTCAATTGAAAGCCGATTTTTGAAAGCGGTGAGCCGAGGGGCCCCTTGCAAAATGGAATCACGTACAACGTGCGACCTCTCATGCAGCCTTGCAGCAAGCCTTCGAGGGTGTTTTTCATTTCACGAGGCTCGACCCAATTGTTGGTGGGGCCCGCATCTTTTTTCAGACGGGAACAGATGTACGTCCGGTCTTCCACACGAGCCACGTCGCTGGGGTCGCTGAAGCAGGCGAAACTGTTCGGTCGCTTGTCGGGATTGAGGCGGATGAAGGTGCCTTTTTCCACGAGCAAGCTGGTCAGATGGTCATACTCCTCTTCGGAGCCGTCGCACCAGTGAACGTTTTCCGCCTCGCAAAACTCGGCAAGGCGTTCGACCCAGGAGCGAAGCTCTTCGTGAGTGGTCTCGGTGAGGGGATGTTCTTGCAATAAAGAAGATGGCTGAAACATAAGTGTGAAATTTGGTTAACAGTATTTGGTTGGTGAAAATGAAGTTGCTCGCAATTCAGATAGCGTTGTTCAACAGGTTGATTTTCAGAAAATTAAAAGCTGAAATCGCAGCGGAAAGAGGGCTGTCGCTACCCGGCAAAGGTAAAAGCTTCTGCCTTTTTGACAGGGTGATTTTATTCAAAAATACGCTCGCAAAGGAGGCTATCCAGCAAGCGCCTTGAAGTATCTTCCCAGTCCAAAGTTGTTTATTTGCCCGCCGGAATTAAGACGGTTCGCCTCCAAAATCCACCTGTCAGCTTTTCGTCCAGCCATGAAATACCACCTTTTTTTCCTGCTTGTTTTCACCTCTTTTTTTGCTTGCCAAAACACCGAAACCATTGAAAACAAAGACGATAGCGGCGTCCTCACCGAGCGTTTCAGCCGCCTGAAAGGCACGGAAATCAAGCACGGCAAGTACCAGTCTTTCTACCCTGGCGGGCAGATTTTTGAAGAAAGCAACTACGTAAAAGACAGCCTCGACGGCGTGCGGACGCTGTATTACGAAAACGGCAAAGTCCAAAGCATCGAGCAACTTCAAAACGGCAAGTACATCGGCAAGTACCAGAAGTTTTCTGAGACCGGTCAACTCATCCTCGAAGGCGACTACGTGGACAACGAAATGAGCGGCATCTGGAAAGGATTTTACGACACCGGCGAACTGAAAGAAGAGGTCACTTTCGCCCACAACGAGGAAAATGGCGCTTTCAAAGAATACCACAAAAACGGCAAGCTGATGACCGAAGGCGCCTACCAAAACGGCGACCGGGAGCAAGGCGAACTGAAAAAATAC
>CAZHLB010000415.1:0-6176 GCA_964533005.1 uncultured Saprospiraceae bacterium | reverse complement strand
AAAAAGAAAAAGGGGCTGGAAAATTTTCCAGCCCCTTTTTCTTTTTCACCGCATAGATAGTTTTTGGCTTGGAAGAATAGCTACGAAAAACCCACCTGAGTAGGAGAGGGAGATCGCTTCATTTTTTCTTTCCCCGCTTTTTCCCGTCTTTTGGCTTTTCCAAAATCTAATCTATATGGAACAAGCAAAGCCAACTCCTGTCTCTCCTAAAATCAAGCTCACCGCCTTCGCCGCTACCAGCATCGCCATCCTCGTTACGCTCGTGGAAGGCATGGGTTGGGTAGCCATTCCGCCGGTCGTTTCCGCCGTTTTTCGCTGGATTGCCATTTTACTACTGAGCTACTTGTGCTATAAGCGCAGGAGCCTGACCACCTGGATTTTATTCAGCATGATTATCGGAGCGGAGGTGGGTTACGACTTCCCGCTGGTAGCGCAAGAGCTAAAAATCGTCAGCAAGATTTTCCTCAAGCTCATCAAAACCATCATTGCACCGCTCATTTTCGGCACCCTCGTCGTAGGCATTGCCGGTCATGCCGACCTCAAACAGGTGGGGCGAATGGGCTGGAAATCAATTCTTTATTTTGAAATCGTGACCACGATTGCCCTGTTCATCGGCTTGTTTGCCATCAACGTGAGCCAGGCAGGCGTGGGCATCAACTTGCCGCCGCCAACAGAAACGGAAGTCATGGACGTGCCCAAACAGGAAGGCTGGCAGGATGTGATTTTGCATATTTTCCCCGACAACATCGCCCACTCCATTTATCATGGACAGGTGCTGCAAATCGTAGTGTTCAGCATTTTGTTCGCCATCGGCGTAGCGATGGTGCGGGAGCCGTTCAAGCGAAACATGCTCAACTTCACCGAGAGCCTGACGGAGGTGATGTTCAAATTCACCGGCATCGTGATGTATTTCGCACCCTTTGCCGTCGGTGCAGCGATTGCCTACACGGTGGGGCACATGGGTTTCGGCATCTTAATCAACCTGTTCAAATTGCTGGCGACGCTTTATGCTGCACTGATTGTGTTCGTCCTGGTCGTGATGTTGCCGGTGGCGCTTTGGATAAAATTGCCCATCAGAAAATTCCTGAAAGCCATCGCCGAGCCAGCTACGATTGCCTTTTCGACCACCAGTTCGGAGGCGGCTTTGCCAAAGGCGCTGGTAGCGATGGAAAAATTCGGCGTCCCCCGCAAAATCGTTGCCTTCGTCTTGCCCACCGGCTACAGTTTCAACCTCGACGGCTCGACGTTGTATCTCTCACTTGCCACTATTTTCGTGGCGCAAGCGGCGGGCATCCACCTCGACATCGGGCAGCAAATCCTTATCCTGCTCACACTTATGCTCACCACGAAAGGTATCGCCGGGGTGCCGAGGGCGTCACTTGTGATTTTGATGGGCACGGCAGCCAGCTTCGGTTTGCCGGTGGAGCCGATTTTTATCATTCTCGGCATTGATGAACTGATGGATATGGCTCGCACGACGGTGAATTTGGTTGGAAATTGCCTGGCGTCGGCGGTGGTAGCGAAGTGGGAAGGGGAGGAGGAATGGGACAAGCCTGCCACCGAAGAAGTCGCCGTGGAGGGGTGATATGTACGGGGGGATTATTTTTAAAAAAATAATCCCCCGTATATATCATCCTCCCAATTGGATATTCAGACTTTAAAATTCAACAAAAACGCCTTCACCGCCTCATTAAATCGCTCGCTGTCATCTTCTAAAAAATATACTTCCACCGGCAAAACGCACACCGGCAATTTCTTTTCAATAATCCAAGCCCGGTGCAATTCCAGCCGCACGGCGTCTTTTTCCGTTGTCAATATTGCCTTCTTCGACCAGGAAAGCGCTTCGAAACGCTTCTGTATATATTCCATATCCGACTCCTCGAAATAATGATGGTCGCCATATTCTTGCTGGCGTACAACGCCAACTTTACCTTCTAAATATTTAACCAAATGCTCCGTGCTCGCAATGCCGGTGACGAGCAGCACTTCCATATCTTCTTGTAATTCAAGTTTATAATTCGGGTTAAAAATATAGTGCGGCTGCAAATAACGATATGCGGAAAAAAACACCTGTTGATGCGAATATGGATTGATTTCCCGCACCATTTTTTCTCGTTCCTCCAGGGTCAGGTCGGGCGGGCATTTGGTTACGATGATGAAATCAGCCCTCCGGTATGCGCTCCGCCACTCCCGTAACCTGCCCGACGGCAACAAAAAATCTCTCGTGAACGGGTGGCTAAATTCCGTTAGCAAAATATTCAAGCCGGGAGCCACCGAGCGGTGCTGGAAAGCATCGTCGAGCAGAACGACCTGCGTACCGGGTTGGTGTTGAAGGATTTGCGGGATGCCCAGCGACCGGCTTTCGTTCACCGCCACAAACACATCCGGGAATTTTCGCCCAAACATCAGCGGCTCGTCGCCCACGTCTTCCGCCGTGCTGAAAGGTTTGACGATGCGGAAACCTTGCGTTTTGCGCCGGTACCCCCGGCTTAAAACGCCCACTTCAAGATAAGGTCGGAGTAGCCGAACCAGATATTCGATGTGCGGCGATTTGCCTGCGCCGCCGACAGCGAGGTTGCCAACGGAAATCACCGGCAGGTCGAATTTGACGCTCAAAAGCAGTTTCCGCCGGTACAAAAAGTCCCGGATGCCAACGCCGATGCCGTACAAAAAGGCAAACGGCAACAAGAGGAATCGTATGAGTGGGTCTTGAAACACGTGCAAAGCAAGTGGGAAATTGGAAATTAGAAATTGGGAAATTACGGGGCGGAGCAATTGTCGGAAATATCTTTGTCCGCCATGAATCATCTTCTCACCTTTATTTTCCTCGGAAAAATGCTTGGGCGAGCGCCTGCCTCGCTGCTCCTTTTCGTGAAGTCAGGTAAAAAACTTGCGCCTCGAATTCGTCCAAACTTTCCGAAAGTTTCAAACTTTCGGAAAGTTGAGATGAATTCGAGGCGACAGCTTTTTGCTGTATTTTTTTTACTGCCTGCCCTCGCCTTCGCCCAAGGCGATTTTTCGAAAAGCTATATCACCGTTGAAAACATATCCCTCACTGGCAACAAGCGCACGAAGCCCGAAATCATCCTGCGGGAATTGGATTTCAAGACCGGCGACACCATTGCTCTCGCCACTTTGACCAGCCGCCTGGAACAAAATCAGTTCAATTTGATGAACACCGGGCTGTTCACTGTGGCAAAAATCTACTACAAAACCTGGGAAGGCGAGACCAACCGGATCGGCTTGCAAATTGACCTAACCGAAAGCTGGTACGTTTTCCCTTTCCCAATTGTCGAATTGGCAGACCGGAATTTCAACGTCTGGTGGGATGACTACGACCACTCTTTGCGCCGCCTCAACCTCGGCGTCCGTTTTTACCACACCAATTTCACCGGCAGAAAAGACCAGTTGAAGGCGGTGGCGCAGGTCGGTTTCACCAAAAAATTCGAGCTGATTTATACGCTGCCCTTCTTCAACAAACGCCGCAACCTGGGGCTGAACCTGAATTTCCTGCACACCCGTGAAAAAGAAATTGGCTACAACACGCTGGAAAACAAGCTCTTGTTTCACCGCAACGCAGATGACCCGCTGCTTCGCCGCTTTCGTTTTGGCGCAGGGTTGCTTTTCCGGCGGCAGCTCGATATTTATCATCAATGGAATTTGGCATGGCATCACAATATCATCCATGAAAGTGTGCCGCAGGAATTAAACCCGGATTTTTTCCTCGATGGCTTGCACCAGCAATACCTGGCATTATCGTATGATTTTGCAATGGACAAGCGAGATATAAAGCCATATCCGATGCACGGTTTTTTGCTCGCAACCTCAATAACAGCAGAGGGTTTGGGCATTTCGGACGATGTGAATTCTGTCAATTTAACTGCTCAGTGGAGGCAATATATTCCGGCTTCAAAAAGATGGAATATTGAATTGATATTCAAAGAAAAAGCGGGCTTAATTCGCCAAAAACAACCTTATTATCAAAGCACGGCTTTGGGCTATGAGCAAGATTATATTCGTGGCTACGAATATTATGTGATTGATGGCTTGGACTATGTTTATCATAAAGGCAGCCTTCGGTTCGAGCTATTTAACCGGGATATAAATTGGGGAAAATATGCCTTGCTGGATGCTTTTAAAGTGATGCCCGTCAAGATATTTCTGGCGTTGCACAATGAAGTTGGCTACGTTAATAATCCATATTACAACGCAGGCAATTCTTTGAGTAACAATTTATTGTGGGGAACAAGCGCAGGCGTTGACGTGGTGATTTATTACGATAAGGTTTTCAATATTGAATATAGCCGGAACCGCTTGGGCGAGCATGGTTTATTCTTGCATTGGACGTTTAGTTTTTAATTAAATGGAAATTCTACTTCATACAGAAAAAGACCTTCCGAACGCCGTTGTCGAGGTCTTGAAATTTGCAGATGGGCGCAAAAAAATCGCCCTTTACGGCGACCTCGGCGCAGGCAAAACTACTTTTGTGCAAGCATTTTGCCGTCATTTCGGCGTGCGGGAAAACGTGACAAGTCCAACGTTTTCCATCGTCAATGAATACACTTACATGGATGCCACCGGGCAGGAACAACTCGTTCGGCACATTGACCTTTACCGCCTGAAAACCGTGCAGGAAGCCCTCGAAATCGGCATCGAAGATTATCTTTTTGATGATTCCTGGTGCCTCATCGAGTGGCCCGATTTGATGGAAGCGCTGTTGCCGGAAGAAATGGTCAGCATAAAATTTACGCATGAAGGGCTAAACAAGCGGAAAATGCTACTTTTGGGAACGATGAATGATGAATGATGAACGCAACCATCATTCATCGTTCATCATTCATCATTACTAAATGGAAACTGCCAGTCCGAAAATTTCCATTCCTAAGTCTTTGACGGATAGCCGGTTGCAGCCACAACCGGAGACGCTCGCCATCGAACACCGGCAGGGTAACCTCTACATTGGTATTCCAAAAGAGGAGGATGCCATGCAGGAAAACCGCATCAGCCTCGTGCCTTCGGCGGTGGCGAGCCTGACGGGGAATGGGCACACCGTTGTTCTCGAAACAACCGCAGGAATAAAAGCCAATTACTCCGACCACCAATATTCCGAGCGGGGCGGTGAAATTGTATACAGCAAGGAGAAGGTCTTCGAGGCGCATATTTTGCTAAAAGTTGCTCCGCCGACGCTGGAAGAAATTCAATATTTTCATCCCAACCAGGTCATTATTGCCCCCTTGCATATTCCTCTTTTGTCGGAAGAATACGTCCGGCAAATGCTTGAAAAACGAGTGATTGCCCTCGCCATGGAATACATCCAGGACGACGGCGGCTCGTTCCCGCTCGTTCGGGTGATGAGTGAAATGGCAGGCATGGAAGCAGTGCTGACGGCGGCGGAATTGCTCTCCACAACGAGCGGTGGCAAGGGCGTTTTGCTTGGCGGCGTGGCGGGTGTGCCTTCTGCAAAAATCGTCATCCTCGGCGCAGGCGTGGTCGGGGAATCGGCGGCGAGAGTGGCGCTGGGCTTGGGCGCAGACCTGCGGGTTTTCGACAACAATGTCTATAAACTCATGCGCCTTCAACGCCACATCGGGCGGCAGTTGAACACCTCGACTTTGAATCCTTACCAGGTAGAAAAAGAATTGCTCAATGCCGACGTCGTCATTGGGGCGGTGCATTCAAAAACAGGCAGAGCGCCCATCATTGTCAGCGAAACGATGGTCTCAAAAATGAAACCCGGCTCCATCATCGTGGATGTGAGCATTGACCAGGGCGGCTGCTTCGAGACTTCCGAAATGACCAACCATGCCCGACCGACCTTCGTCAAGCACGGCGTCATTCATTATTGCGTTCCGAACATCGCTTCCAAAGTGCCTCGTACTGCCTCCATTGCCATCTCCAACATCCTCACGCCGTTGCTGTTGGCGGCAGGAAATGCAGGCGGTTTCGAGCAACTTTTGTACGAGCACAGGGGCTTGCGCAACGGCGTGTATGCTTACAAAGGCAAGCTGACCAATGCTTATTTGGGCAGGCGTTTTGGCATCAAGACCACTGAATTGGGCTTGCTGATGGCTTCGAGGTTGTGATTTTACCTCAAAGCTGACAGGTGGAAAACGCCTTTTTTTGCTCGTAAAAAATTTCTTTCAGAAATTTTTTCCGAGAAAAATCAGGCGTTTTCC
>CAZHLB010000414.1:0-6203 GCA_964533005.1 uncultured Saprospiraceae bacterium | reverse complement strand
AGTTTGGCTACACTGTTCCCGCAAAGCCGGGATGACCCGAAGTTTCAATTGTACAGTTCGAAATGTTTCCTGTTTGAAAATGAGACTCATGTGGGTTCTGCGTGAAACCGTGCCGCTAAACTCCAGTTTGGCGGTGTGTTTTTCGCCGCCAAACTGGAGTTTGGCGGCACGGTTTCACGCAGAACCCACATGAGCCGAAAATGACATTTCTCGCCCTAAAACGAGAACAGCCCGGCGGCTCGCAAGCCGCCGGGCTGTTCTCGTTTTAGAGGGTAGCCAAGTAAATTCTAACAAGTTGGGTCGTGCCCGGAAATGTCATCTGAAAAAAAATTTCATTTTTTTTCAGATGACATTTCTGGCACCTCCATTTCTCGCCCTCATCTCATCAGCGTAACATCTCCCTCAAAAATCTCCACCCGCCCATCCACAAATTCCACTTCCGCAAACCACGCAAACACGCCGGTATCCAGCAATTTTCCCCGGTGCCTGCCGTCCCACCCACCCACGGCGGGGTTGTTCGGCTCGAAATTGAAAACCTGGAAAATCGTCTCGCCCCACCGGCTGAAAACTTGGAATGATTTCACCTTGGTCACGCTTGCCCCGCCAAAAATTGTGAGCAAATCATTGACGCCGTCGCCGTTCGGGCTGAACGCATTCGGCACAAAAACCGGGCGGTTGCGAAGCACCGGGATGGTCAATTCGTCGCTGCCGGTGCATCCGTTCGGGTCGGTAACGGTGACTGAGTAAATGGTCGTTTCGAGCGGGGAAACCGTGATTTGGAGGCACCCCGGACAATCTGCGTCTGTGCCTTCCGGCTGCCAAACGATTGATGAAATCAAGTCGGGCGGCATCGGCACGGTAGCTTTCAATTCGACACTGTTGCCAAGGTGCAACATTTCGCCAGCCGCCAGGTCAATCGCAGCGAGCGAGACGAGGGCTTGCAGCGGGTCGTCGAGCGTGAAAGACGTTTCCCAGGTGCAGCCGGTGGCGTCTTTGATTTTCACGGAATATTCGCCTGCCGGCAAATTTGGGAACTCGCTTTCCTCGCCAAACTCGGCGTCATTCAAGGAATACAAGTACGGCGGCGTTCCACCTTGAACCGTTTCCACCAAAATCAATCCGCTGCTTTCGCCAAAACAAACCGGGTCGGAGGCAGTCGCAACGCCGCTCGGCACGGCATCGCTCAACTCGACTTCCACGCTGGCGCTCGCCGTGCAACCGTTGCTTTGATTCAAAATTTCAAGCGAATAAATGCCGGGCGCATCCACCTGCGGCTGCAACGTATTTCCACCGGAAACAAAATGCCCTTCTGTCGTAATCCATTGAAAACCAAAGCCCAAGCCTGCGCTCGAACCGCTCCCGTCGAGGGTCACGATTTTGGTCACGCAGTCCAATTGGACGGGCGGCTGGATTTGAACGGAAGGCGCTGCAACGTCTTCCGAAACCGTTGCCTGAGCGGTTGCGGAGCAGCCGTTGGAAGCGGTGACGGTTAGCGAATAGTTGCCAGGTTCGGTTGCCACCGGGTCGGCTTGGTCGGAAACGAAGCCGCCGGGGCCCGTCCAGGTATAATTCACGCCGCTGGTGTTGACCGTGCTAACCAATTGAATTTCAAGGATTACGCAAGTCAAAGTGCCGCCGTTTGCAGACACGATGGGCACATCTGCATCGAGGGTCACCGTTGCGCTGGCGCTCGCCGAGCAACCGTTTGGAGCGGTGACAGTCAGTATGTAATTTCCAGCGAGGGTCGCCGCCGGGTCGGGTTGGTTGGAAACGAAGCCGCCGGGTCCCGTCCAATTGTAGGCAACGCCAGCCGTGTTCGAGTTTCCGCTCAAAATCAGGCTGGGGCTTTGGCAATCAATGACCCCGCCAGAAGCGACGACGTCGGGAATTTCAAAATCGCCCGCCACGTCTGCGTAGGCGCTCGCAATGCAGCCGTTCGGAGCAGTCACGGTCAGCGTGTACAAACCTGCCGTTGTCGCTTGCGGATTTTGCTGGTTGGAGGTGAAGCCGCCCGGTCCTGACCAGCTAAAAATCACGTCCGGTGTGTTCGAGTTGCCTGTCAAAATGAGGCTTGGCGAGGTGCAGTTGATGGTTCCGCCGGTGGCGGAAACGTCCGGTGTGCCTGCATCTACAATAACTTGGGCGCTCGCCGAAGCGGTGCATCCATTCGCCGCAGTGACCGTCAGCACGTAATTTCCGGCGGCAGAAACCACCGGGTTTTGTTGGTCGGAAGTGAAGCCACCGGGACCTGCCCAGGCATAATTCACGCCTGCCGTGCCTGAATTTCCAGCAGGGTCAAATTGCCAGTCGTGCAAGTGAGGGTGCCGCCCGTTGCGGCAGCGTCCGGCGGAGTTGCATCTTCGGCAACGACTGCTTGCGCCGAGGCGGAACAGCCGTTTCCGGCAGTCACTGTCAGCACATAATTGCCTGGCGTCGAGACGGTTGGACTTTGCAAATTAGAAACGAAGCCACCGGGTCCCGTCCACGAATAGCTCACGTTTGGCGTCGCCGAATTGCCTGTCAATTGCACGGTCGTCTGGTCGCAAGTAATCGTGCCGCCGCTCGCCGAGGCATCTGGAACGCCGTTGTCTTGCTGAACGACGGCGGTTGCGGAGGCGGTGCAGCCGTTTTGAGCGGTGATGGTCAGCAGGTAGTTTCCAGCCTGGCTGACGCTTGGATTTTGCAGGTTTGAAACGAAACCACCAGGTCCCGTCCAGGCATAGTTCACGCCACTTGTAGTTGAATTTCCATTCAAAATCAGTGAGGTGGAAGTGCAGGTTAAAATGCCGCCAGTTGCTTGTACATCAGGCGATTGCGTGTCCGCCGAAACAACGGCGGAGGTAGTTGCAGAGCAGCCGTTCGGGGCGGTCACGGTCAGCAAATAGCTGCCTGATTGGGTCGCAATTGGGTCTTCTAAAGCCGATGTGAAACCACCGGGTCCCGTCCATCCAAACACAGCGCCCGGCGTCGTCGAACTACCGTTGAGCGGCACATTGGGATTGGTGCAGGTGATGATTCCACCGGTCGCCGAGACGTTGGGCAAGTTGCTGTCTTGTAAAACGATGGCAGTGGCGGTGGCGGAACAACCATTCGGCGTAGAGACGGTCAAAACGTAGTTTCCTGGCAGGGAAACGGATGGGTTTGGCGAGGAAGAAGTGAAGCCGCCGGGTCCGTTCCAAAGCAAAATTGCGCCTGGCGTGGCAGAGCTTCCCGACAGTAAAATCGAAGATACGGTGCAAGTAAATTGTCCACCAACTGCTTGTGCATCAGGCGGTTGATTGTCCAAAATAACTACTGCCGACGCTTGAGCCGTGCAGTTGTTCGGGGCAGTCACGACCAGCACGTAGGTTCCCGGCTGACTGACGACGGGGTCGGTTTGGTTCGAAGAAAAGCCACCCGGTCCCGACCACAAAAAGCCGACGCCAGGCGTGGCGGAGCCGCCGTCGAGCTGAACGGTCGAAATGTTGCAGTTCAAAGTTCCGCCGGTCGCAGACACGTCAGGAAGCCCTGCGTCTTGCAAAACGGCGGCGGTGGCTGAGGCGGTGCAGCCGTTTGCAGCGGTGACGGTGAGGGTGTAAGTTCCTGTTTGTGAAACAGTTGGATTTTGCGAAGCGGAAGAAAAGCCGCCGGGACCTGCCCAGGCAAACGTCACGCCAGGCGTCGTGGAACCGCCTTGCAAAACGAGGCTGCCTGTCGTGCAAGTGAGCGTTCCGCCGCTTGCGGAGGCAGTTGGCTGCGCCAAATCTTGCAGAACGGCAGCGGAAGCCGAAGAGGTGCAGCCGTTCGCAGTGGAGATAGTCAAAACGTAAGTTCCTGGCGCTGAAACGGTTGGGTTTTGCGAAGCGGATGAAAAGCCGCCCGGGCCCGCCCAGGCAAAAGTGACACCCGGGTTGGTCGAGCCGCCTTGCAAAACGAGGCTGCCGGTTGTGCAGGTCAACGTTCCGCCGCTGGCGTTGGCGGTTGGCGGCGTCAAAACTTGCTGCACGACGGCGGAAGAGGAAGCGGTGCAGCCATTTGCAGCGCTCACCGTCAGCATGTAAATACCTGGCGTTGAAACAGTTGGCGAAGGTTGATTGGATGTGAACCCGCCGGGTCCTGTCCATGAAAAACCGACGCCGGGGGTGGTTGAGCCGCCCTGCAAAATCACGTTTGAGATGTCGCAATTAATCGTCCCGCCTGCGGCGGAAACATTGGGCGTTCCTGCATCTTGCGCCACCTGCGCCTGAGCGGTTGCCGAGCAGCCGTTTGGAGCGGTGACCGTGAGCGAATATTGCCCGGCGACGCTGACGACCGGGTTTTGCAAGTTGGAAGAAAAGCCGCCGGGACCTGCCCAGGAAAAGCTGACGCCCGGCGTGGTCGAGCCGCCTTGCAAGGTTAGCGAAGTGTTCGTGCAGTTGACCGTTCCGCCGGTGGCGGTGACGTTGGGCACGTTGTTGTCCTGCAAAACAGCGGCTGAAGCGGAGGCGGTGCAGCCATTCGTTGCAGTCACTGTGAGCACATAAGTTCCTGACGCAGAGACGCTTGGGTTTTGCAAATTGGAACTAAAACCACCCGGTCCCGTCCAGGAAAAACTCACGCCTGCCGTGCTGGAATTGCCTTGCAAAGTGAGCGTGGAAACACCGCAGGTCAAAGTTCCGCCGGTCGCAGAGGCATTCGGAGGGGCGGTATTTTGGACGACAGTGGCAGTTGCTTGCGAGGTGCAACCGTTGGGAGCAGTCACTTTCAAAACGTAATCGCCTGGCGCAGAGACGGTTGGATTTTGCAAGTTGGAAACGAAGCCGCCCGGTCCCGTCCAGGCAAAGCTGACGCTGGGCGTGGTAGAGTTGCCGGTCAAGGCGAGGCTTCCGTTCAGGCAATTGATTTCGCCGCCTGCCGCCGAGATGTTTGGCGGCGTGGTGTTGTTCGCAACGATGGCGGTGGCGGTTGCCTTGCAGCCGTTGCTACCCGTGACGGTGAGGATGTAATTGCCTGGCACACTGACAAATGGGTCTTGCAAATTGGAAGTGAAACCATTAGGACCTGCCCAGGAAAAAGTAACGCCGCCAGACGTGGTATTGCTTTGCAGGTGAACGGAGGTGTTGGTGCAGGTGAGCGTTCCGCCGGTGGCGGTGACGTTTTCCGGCGGGGAGTTGTCCAATTCCACTTCGACGGAAGCTTGAGCGGTACAGGTGGAATTTGGCAGGTTGTAGGTAGTGGTCAGGGTGTAAGTTCCAGGCGTGGTGACGGAAATAACGGGAGCATTTCCAATGTTTTGCCCCGTTTGATTCGTCCACGACCAGCTTAATCCCGAACCGCCCAGCGAGCCGAATCCATCGAGAAAAACCGTCCCCGTGATGCAATCCAAACCGCCGGAAACGCCAATGACTGCCTGGCTTGGAACCATGCCCAGGTTCATGGTCACGGTGCTGTCGCAGCCATGCCAGGTGTCGAGTTCCTGCTCGTAAGTGCCTGGCTGACAATAGGTTTGACCATTCCAAGTATAACAGTCGCCTTCGCAAACCTCCACCGTAAAGGAGCTTTCAGCCAAGTTATACAGCCCCAGTTCGAGATAAACGAGGCTGTCGCAACCCTCCGGCGTGGAGAATTCGAAGGTGTAAAAACCGGGTCCGTAAATCGGCTCTCCGTCGGGACCGATGTAAGCTTCGTTGGGGCATTTGGAGTCGTGGATGAGGGGCCAGTCAACGACGGTGACATACACCTCCTTGCATTGCCGTTGAAAAGTGCCACAAATCGGATTCACCTCAGCACAAATTTGAAAAGGACCGCCGACGCCGAAGGTGGCTAAAACGGTATCGCCCGTGTTGTCCCCATCCACGAACCCTCCGCCCAGACCAATAATTGACCACGTTATCTCGCCAAGCCCCGGCTGCGCCTGTGCAATAAACATTGGCTCAGCACCCAGACAGGTGGTGTCGGGCCCGACCACTGCTCCCAGCGTTGGCGTCCCCTGCGGCGGGGCGGGACCAATACTTGCCGAGCCGCCGAATTGGATGTCGAAGCCCAAATCATTGTCGGTGATATTGTCGGCGACGAGGTAGTAAACCGTTCCTTGAATCAGGACGACGGTCGGCTGAAATTCAGTCAAACCAGGCACTCCGAAAGTGCCGAGCGGGTCGCTGGAGATGCCGGTTGGCACGAAAGGCCCAGGCCAATTGATGGGTCCTGTGTAATCACAGGAAACCTCGACAACCGCATCCCCGCAG
>CAZHLB010000413.1:0-6222 GCA_964533005.1 uncultured Saprospiraceae bacterium | reverse complement strand
ATCTGCCATTCCATCAACAATCATGTAATCATGTAATCATCAATCATTTAATCAAGATTTTACGCCTTGAATTCTCGTCAAAATACCAATTATGGCACATCGCATTACCTTGAAAGTCAACGGGATAACCCACACCGACCAAGTGGACGACCGCCTCTTGCTCGTCCATTACCTCCGGGACAGGTTGCGCCTGACCGGCACACACGTTGGCTGCGACACCAGCAGTTGCGGCGCTTGCACCATCCACCTCGACGGCATGGCAGTCAAAGCCTGCACCCTGCTCGCAGCGCAAGCCGACGGCAGCGAAATCACCACCATCGAAGGGCTGTCCTCCAACGGCGAACTGCACCCGCTGCAAGCTGCCTTCAAACAAGAGCACGGCTTGCAATGCGGCTTCTGCACCCCAGGCATGATAATGGTCGCCGCCGACCTGCTCAAGCACAACCACAATCCTTCCGAAAGTGAAATCCGCCACGCCCTCGAAGGCAATTTTTGCCGTTGCACGGGCTATCACAACATCGTGAAAGCAGTGCAAACTGCGGCTGCGCCGACAAGCGCCGTTGCTGCTTTAAGTAGCCTCGATTAACCTTTATTGAAGTATGAATTGAGTTGAGATGGTTGAGATGGTTTAGGCAAACTAAACCATCTCAACCATCTCAACCCCTTTTCAAAAAAATTCCAACCATGACAAAGTACATCGGAAAAGAAATAAAACGGGTGGAGGACAAGCGCTTCATCACCGGCAAAGGCAGGTACACGGACGACATCACCCTGCCGGGAATGACCTACGCCGCCATCGTGCGCAGCCCGTATGCGCACGCAAAAATCAACGGCATTGACACCTCGGCGGCGGAAGCGGCGGAAGGCGTAGTTGCCATTTTCACCGGAAAAGACGTAGGAAATATTGGCGTTCCGTGCGGCTGGCAAGTCAATTTTATCAACGGCGACACGATGAAAGAACCGCCGCACCCGTTGCTCGTCGCCGACAAAGTGCGGCACGTGGGCGACGCCGTCGCAGTGGTGATTGCCGAATCGAAAGAAGCGGCGGAAGACGCAGCCGAATTGGTGGACGTGGATTACGACGTGCTGGATGCCATTGTTGACCCAAAATTGGCGGCTGAAAGAAGTGCGCCCCAAGTGCATGACGCAGCTCCCGGCAACCTCTGTTTCGACTGGCAATTGGGCAACCCGAAAGCGGAAGTGGACGCCGCCATGTCCGCCGCCCATCACGTCACCACGTTGGAATTTGTCAACCAACGCCTTGCGCCGAATGCCATCGAGCCTCGCTGCGCCATCGGCCACTACGACGATGCTACGGACAGGCACACCTTATATACTACGTCGCAAAATCCCCACCTCACCCGGTTGCTGATGTGCGCATTCGTGCTGGGTTTGCCGGAACACAAGGTGCGGGTGGTTGCGCCGGACGTGGGGGGCGGTTTTGGCAGCAAAATTTTTCACTACACGGAGGAGGCGCTCGTCACCTGGATTTCGCACAAACTCCGCCGCCCGGTGAAATGGACTTCCAGCCGCACCGAGGCTTTTCTCACCGATGCGCACGGGCGTGACCACGTGACCAAAGCGGAAATGGGCTTCGACGCCGACGGCAAAATCGTCGGATTGCGGGTCAGAACCTGGGCGAATTTGGGGGCATATCTTTCCACTTTTTCAACCTGCGTGCCCACCTACTTGCACGGCACTTTACTTCAAGGGCTGTACACCACGCCCAAAATTCACATCCACGTGGACGGCGTTTTCACCAACACAAATGCGGTGGATGCCTACCGGGGAGCAGGTCGCCCGGAAGCCACCTACTTGCTGGAAAGGCTGATTGAATTGGGCGCTTTGGAAATGGGCGTTGACCCGACGGAGCTTCGTTTCAAAAATTTCATTCCCCCCTTCGACGGCGTCAATCAGCCGGGCTACCAGACGCAAGTGGCGTTGCAATACGACAGCGGAAACTACCACCGACTGCTTGAACGGGCGCTGGAAATGCTTGATTACGAAGGCTTTCGCAAACAACAGCAAGCGGCGCTCGCCAGCAACAAACTGCTCGGCGTTGGTTTTTCCACCTACATCGAGGCTTGCGGCATTGCGCCGTCGGCAGTGGTTGGCTCACTGGGTTGCCGGGCGGGTTTGTACGAAAGCGGGCAAGTGCGAGTGCAGCCGACCGGCAAAGTGAGCGTTTTCACCGGCTCGCATTCGCACGGGCAAGGGCATGAAACCACCTTCGCCCAAGTCGTGGCTGACAAACTCGGCATTTCGATGGACGACGTGGAAATCGTGCATGGCGACTCCGATTCCGTTGCCTTCGGCATGGGAACTTACGGCTCTCGCAGCCTTGCCGTCGGCGGCTCTGCCATCGTGAAAAGCATTGACAAAATCCTGGAAAAGGGCGCAAAAATCGCCGCTCACAAGCTGGAAGCCAGCGTCGGGGATTTGGATTTTGCCGAAGGCAAATGGACGGTCAAAGGCACGGACAAGTCCATCGGCTTCGGCGACGTGGCGCTCACCGCCTACATTCCGCACGATTACCCCGCAGGCGTCGAGCCGGGGCTGGATTTTTCCAGTTTTTACGACCCTGCCAATTTCACCTACCCCAACGGCGCTCACGTTGCCGTCGTGGAGGTGGACAAGGAAACAGGCAAGGTGACGCTCAAGCGGTTCATCGCCGTGGACGACGTGGGCAACGTGGTTAACCCGATGATTGTGGATGGTCAAATTCACGGCGGCGTGGCGCAAGGCGTCGGGCAAGCCCTGCTCGAAGGCGTCCTCCACGACGAAACGGGGCAACTGCTCAACGCTTCGTACATGGACTACGCCATGCCGAGAGCCGACGACCTGCCGAAGTTCGAGACCGACCGCTTCGTGACGCCTTGTCCGCACAACCCGTTGGGCGTCAAGGGCGCAGGCGAGGCAGGGACTATCGGCTCTGCTCCTGCGGTCGTAAATGCCGTGATTGATGCTTTGTGGAAGGCGGGTCACCAGGTCAAGGACATCCGGATGCCGCTCACTTCGGAGCGGGTTTGGAGAGCGTTAAATTCTTGAGTTGATGAGAGTTGATGGGGGTTGATTATCAACCCTTATCAACCTTTATCAACTTTCATCAACCTTAAAAAAATGACTCATGTGGCGTCTGAGTGAAACACCTGTCTGCAAGTCTGCACGTCTGCAAGTCGCTTTGTCATTCTCGAAGAGAACCTCCACGTCCCACCGGGCAGCACATGGGACGCAGAGGTTCTCTTCGAGAATGACAAGGCGACTTGCAGACTTGCAGATAGTTATTTCACGCAGACGCTACATGAGCCACAAACTTATGCACCGCCGAATTCCAATTAAATTTTTCTGCTTGCCATAAAGACAACCTGCTCATTTCCAGCCGCTTTGCCTCATCGTTTGCCAGTTCCAGCATTGCTTGAGCCAGGTCGGAAACGGAATTTGGATTAAAATATCCGGCAGCCTGACCACCCACTTCCGGCAGGCTCGATGTATTTGAAATCAATACTGGCACACCACACGACATCGCTTCCAACACCGGCAAACCAAAGCCTTCATATAAAGACGGATAAATAAAAAGCGCCGCCATGCTGTACAAAACAGGCAATTCCTGTCGCTCGGCATATCCGGTTAAAATGATGTCTTTTCGATGGGGAGATTTTGCCAAAGCCGCTTCAAATGCTTCATTTTTCCAGCCTTTTTTTCCCACCAAAACCAATTGAAAAGCCTGCCCGCCAAGTCGCCTATATTCATCATAAGCTTTGACCAAGGTGGCTAAGTTTTTCCTCGGCTCAAGTGTACCCACGTACAAAAAATAAGGTTGGGTTATGCCATATTTTTGAAGAACGAAGGCATCCTTTCGAGGCGCAAATTCAATTTCCCGACCTGGCAGAACGACCTGAATCTTGCCTTTGGCAACGGCATATTTTGCCACGACATCCTGCTTTGTATTTTCTGAATTGGCAATAATGCAATCCGCTTTTTTCAAAATATGCGGCAGCAAAAACCGGTGAAATAGGGTGCTTGCAAATGGATGAAATTGCGGAAACAACACGGGTGTCAAGTCGTGAATAATAGTTACTCGCTTGATATGCGTTGGCAAATTAAAGGGCCCGAAATGCGCTGGCTCGACCACCACGTCCATTTTTTCTGCTGCCAGCCGCTTCGGAATTGAAGTGAACAAACGCAGGCGTTGACTGCCCGGAATATGCGATGAAATAGGAACAATTATTTCCCTTGCATTTTCAAATTCGCCACCTGCTTTCGGTCGGACGAGGAAATATTCATTGCTCCTGTCCAATTCCGTCACGGCTTTGACCAGCCCTCGCAGGTAGGTTTGAATGCCTGCATATTGCAAATCCAGTGCATCGCATAATATGGCTATTCGCATAAGTTGATTTTTAGCCTGTTAAATCCCGGTACAAATTCAGATATGCCGTCAGCGTCTGACTGATTTCAAATTTTTTAACCGGCGATGTTTGCCACTCACCTATCCTCGCCTGTTCCAGAGCTTGCACTAAATCAGCAGGCGTCAAGGTTTTCATCGTGATGAATTTGTTTGAAACGACCTCTCGCAAAGCGCCTTTGCCGGAAGAAATTACAGGCACACCCAATGCTATACTTTCCACCGCTGCAAAACAAAATCCTTCGCTCATCGAAGGAATAACCACGCAATCGGAGGCAATTAATTCGGCTTTTAATTCTTCGAAAGGTAAATGGTGCAGCAATTGAATATGGTTGTTCAAACCTTTCTTTTCAATTTCATCCAAGATAAGTTTGAAAAACCCGGCGGGTGTTTTCGGTACGATTAATTTAAGGCGGCTAAAAGGAAATTTTGCCTGAAAAACCCGGGCTGCTTCGAGCAAAATATCTAAGCCTTTCGAGACGCCCAGCCTGCCGAAATACGTGTAAGTGAAAGGAGTTTCTGAAAGTCCATTCCCGGTTGCCTGCGAGGATAACCTTTCCGAAAGTTTTGGACTTTCGGAAAGGTGGTTCTTAGCGCAAAAATCTTGATAATCAATGCCATTGAATATCGTTCGAAGGCGATTTGGAGGGATGCCGGATTTCGCCAGATTTTCCGAAGTGCTGTTTGAGACGCCCACGAAGCAGTCAATATTTAACCGCAAAATCAATTGCTCGAACAAAAAATGCAGGCGCTTGCCGAACCGGCCCATGAAAGGCAATTCAAACCACATCTTGCCCCAAACTTCATGAAAAGTGATGATGACTTTGCGCCGGCGCAATCTTGCGCCAAGCCAGGCTGGCAAGGCTGCATTGTAGGATGTAGTATGCACCAGGTCGCATTTCCCGGCATAAAATAACACCGGAAACACTGCCAGCAGGGTGAAAAAATAGCGGTTGAAAAAACGGTAGCGAAGGATTCGCAGATTGCCAAGATATTCCTCCGGCGGGTCGTTTTTACGCAGGCGAGTGGTGATGATGGTTGCCCGGTGACCTTCGGCAGCGAGGTGTTCTGCTAATTTTTTAAATAAGGTTTCTACTCCGCCGATATTGGGATAATAATTTTCAAGGACGAAGAGAATGTGCAATTTTTCGCCGCTTTTTGTTGGTTTCATTGCTCCGCTTTTTCTTTTTCCACGTCTTGAATGGCAATTTTCCTGACCAGTTCCGTCAATTGCCTTTCGAGCCGGTCAATCGTGGAAGACAGGTAAAAAACCAGCAGGAACAGCCATCCCAAAGCCACAAAAATCACTGCATTGATATTGCTTTTGAAGCCAAGTACCTCGGCGATTTTGAAGGAAACCGGGTTCGGAATGAGCGCCAAAACGACAATGGTGCCCCAAAATATTGACCAGACGACCAGCGAAGTGGCGCTACGTTTATTTTTCCGATACTGAATGATGGTTCGGGCGATGTAGAAAATGCCTATCAGGGGAACCAGCCATTGGTAAATTTCCAGCTTCATGCCTTTGTTTTTTCGTTGGGGAAACCGCTGCCTCGCAGGAATGCAGTTTCTTTGGCAAAAGTAAGTGCTGTTGGCACTTGAAGTGCTAACAGCACTGGTCTGCTGTAAAAATTGAGCCGCATGAGTCTGAAAATCATCCCCGTCCTGCGCATCTTCGACTACGCCAAAATGAAGGAATTTTACCTGGATTGGCTGGGCTTCACGATTGATTGGGAACATACTTTCGGCGAGAATTCTCCGGTTTACCTGCAAATTTCGAGGGAGCATATCGTGCTTCACCTGAGCGAGCATTATGGCGA
>CAZHLB010000412.1:0-6240 GCA_964533005.1 uncultured Saprospiraceae bacterium | reverse complement strand
CACCAGACAAAACCTTGTTTCGGGCAACAACACGCTTTCCTTCACCATGCCGCCTTCGGTCACGCAGGGTACCTCCTTCGCCCGATTCCGCTTCAGCACGGCAGGCGGCTTGGCTCCCACGGGTTTGGCGGCAGACGGAGAGGTGGAAGATTATGCGGTGGAATTGCTCAATACGCAGTTCAGCATCAACGACACATTGGTCACCGAAGGCAACGCCGGAACGACCAACCTGAGCTTCACCGTCAGCCGCTCGACCAATGGAAATTCTTGCTCGGTGGACTACGCCATCACCGGCGGCACGGCAGTCACGACGGGCATGGCAAACATGGGCGGCGCTGATTATCAAACACTTGCGGTGGGAACGGCGAGCTTCACGGCAGGCGGCGCATTCAGCCAGACGGTCACGGTGCTGGTCAACGGCGACCAAACGGTGGAGCTGAACGAAACGGTGGTGATGACTTTGAGCAACCCGGTCGGCGGCAACATCCTCGACGGCAGCGGCACGGGCACGATTGTGAACGACGACGCTGCGACCATTAGCGTCAGCAGCCCAAGCATCACCGAGGGCAATTCCGGCACGTCGAATTTGACCTTCAATATCACGATGACGAACCCGGCGGACGCCAACGTGGACTTCAGCTACCTGACCTTCGACGGCTCCGCCACGCAAGGAGACAATGATTACCAACTCACCAGCGGCTTCCCTACCCTGACGCCAGGGCAAACTTCGCTCCCGGTGAACGTGCCTATCGTGGGCGATTGCAAAATCGAGACGGATGAGAATTTCATGCTGACTGTGGGCGGGCTGACAGCCAACGGGCGCAACGTCACCCTCTCCGGCGGCGGCGGCACGACGAGCGGCACGGGCACGATTTTGAACGACGACGCTTTGCCGGGCATCACTTGCCCAGGCAATTTCGACCAGAACACCGACCCAGGCGTCTGCAATGCCAACGTGACCTTGACGCTGCCCACATTGAGCAGTGTTTGCGGAAGCTCGACGCTTGAATTCCGCCACCGCCCGGTGGACGCAGGCAATGTTCCGACAGGCGCTTTCAGCGCATGGATTCCTTCGGCAAACAACACGCAGAATTTTGCGAAAGGCAGGTACGAAGTCGAATGGCGCATCACCGACGGCAGCGGCAGCAGCACTTGCAACCTGTATTTCAACGTGTTGGACAATGAAGCGCCAGTCGCAGTTTGCAAAAACATCACCATCCAGCTTGGCTCCGGCGGCACGGCTGGCATCACGACCAGCATGGTAAACAATGGCTCGCACGACAACTGCGCCTTCACGTTGAGCCTGAGCCAGACAAGTTTCAATTGCTCGCACGTCGGCGCAAACACGGTGATTTTGACCGCCACCGACCCCGGCGGACTGACACATTCCTGCAACTCCATCGTCACCGTGCAAGACGTGACGCCACCGGTTGCGCTTTGCAAAAACGTCTCTGTTTTCCTCAATGCAGCGGGTCAGGCGAGCGTCACGGCTGCCCAGGTGAACAACAATTCGAGCGACGCCTGCGGCATTCAGAGCATGAGCGTCACGCCCAACGCATTCACTTGCAGCAACTTAGGCGCAAACACAGTGACGCTGACGGTGACCGACGTGAACACAAATTCCGCAACCTGCACCGCAACGGTGACGGTCGTGGACAACCTGCCGCCGACGGTTGCCTGCCAAAACATCAGCATCACGCTCGGCTCGAACGGCTATGCCAGCATCACCTCTCCGATGGTTTTCAACGCCGCCGGTTCGAGCGACAACTGCGGCACGGTCAACCCGCAAAGCGTCACACCCAATGTGTTCGATTGCAGCGACATCGGCGCAAACACGGTGACTTTGACGGGCAATGACGGGCACGGCAACACCGCCACTTGCCAGGCAACGGTGACAGTTGCGCCGTTCATCACGAATATCCAGGTGACGGTCACGCCAGCCGATTGCAACGGCAGCAACGGCAGCATCGTCATCACGGCAGAGGCGCTCGGCGGGCAGCTTCGCTTCTCGATTGACAACTTCGCCACTTTCAACCTGACGGGTGTTTTCAACAACCTTTCGCCAGGCACTTACCCGGTGGGCGTGATGGCGTCAGGCACATCCGGCTGCCAGGTGAACTTCGGCAACGTGACGGTCGGAACGACCGGCTCGCCCCAGACTTGGTACAAAGATTTGGACAACGACGGCTACTCGGATGGCGTCTCGCAGGTGTCTTGCTCGCAGCCATCGGGCTACAAATTGGCGGTAAACCTGATTGCCACAAGCGGCGATTGCGACGACAACGATGCGTTGGAATTTCCCGGTCAAACCTGGTACAAAGACCAGGACAACGACGGCTACTCGAATGGTCAAACGCTCGTTCAGTGCTTAAAACCAGTGAGTTACAAAGCCGCTTCACAACTCACGCAAACCAGCGGCGATTGCAACGACACCAACGGAGCCATCCATCCCGGCGCACCGGAACTTTGCAACAACATTGATGACGACTGCGACGGGCAAGTGGATGAAGGCGTGGCTGGCGGTCTGACCTGGGTGGGCAACGTCACGCTGAATTCTCAAACCGGCGCCTGGAGCGGCGGCACTGGCGGCGTCAACAATTTCCCGTCGTGCTACTCGGTCATCCAAGGCAATTTGACCATTCAAAACAGCACCGTGAACAGCCTTGCGGCACTTTCCAACCTAATCAAAGTCACCGGCAGCGTGACCATCAAACTGACTTCGCTGGTGACCATGAATGGCATGCACAACATGGACACCATCGGCTTGGGATTGACCATCAACAACAACAACTACGGTTCGAAACTCCAGTCGCTCGACGGTTTGGAAGACCTCGACTGGGTGGGTGGCATCGTCAAGGTTTATTACAATTTCACGCTGACCGACTGCTGCGCCATTGAAGACCTGGTGGGGCCCGAGCCGAATGGTTCCGGCGGCGTTCCTTCCATTTATTCAAATGCCGCAGGTTGCAACACGGTGGCGCAAATCGTCGCCTGCCCTGGCTTCGCCGGTGGCGGCGGCAGCAACAATGCCATCGTGACGCCCAACCAGCCTTGCCCCGATTGCCCCAGCACGGCGATTGGCGAAAACTGGCAGGTGATGGCTTTCCCGAACCCGGCAAATAAGTCGCTGACCGTCGAAATCGAAGGCAACTTCAAACAAGGCACGGTCGGTTTGACGGATTTGGCAGGCAGGGAGCTGTTGCGGCAGGAAGTTTCGGAAGGCGAGACGCAGGTGACTTTGCAACTCGACGAAATCGGCGGCGGCTTGTATTTCTTGCAGGTGCGCAGCGGCGAGGGTGAGGTTCAGGTGATACGGGTGGTGGTTGCCAAATAGCCGAAAGCTGACAGGTGGAGAACTGATTTTTGGGAGAGAAAAAATTTCATTTTTTCTCTCCCAAAAAAAGGTTCTCCACCTGTCAGCATTGAGTTGGAAACAGGAACGGCGGCTGGAATTTCTTCCGGCCGCCGTTCCTGTTTTGAAAAAGCTCATTCATTTTTTCTTCTTCAACATGACCGCATCGAGCGGAAATTCGAAGCCCGGCATGACATTTTCGCCCGAAAGTTTTTTGCCGGAAAAGCCTTTCACGATTTCAGGCTCCTCCTCTCCTTCCCGATAGAGGTAGGCTTTTTCATCGTAAGGGTCAATCAACCAGGCGAGTCGGACGCCATTTTTCATCCAGACGGATTTCATTTTTTCTTTCACTCGTTCGATTCGGTCGCTGCCAGAGCGGACTTCGACGACGAAGTCTGGCACGGGGCCTTTGAAAGAATTTTCTTCTTCTTCCGGGTTGGTGCTTTCCATTCGTTCGTCTGAAATCCAGGCAGCATCTGCCGAGCGGGTAGAACCGTCTGGTAAATCGAAACCTGCGGAAGGCCCATAAGCGTCTCCTTTCTGAGTTTGGTATCGCCACATTTCAACGAATGTCCCAACTCGCAATTCTCGTTTTCCTGATGCTCGATGTACTGGCATAATAATAACGGTTCCGTCGCTCTCTCGCTCCATCTGGAGCAGTTCCTGCGACACGGAAAATGCTTCGAATTCTTCCTTCGACATTTTTTCTCCAAGAATGACGAAGCCACTCCTTTTGAAAACTTCGGTCAATGGCTGCAAAGGGTCATGCCCATTTACCCCATTTTTGACTGCTTTTTTTGCCCGGACGGGCTTTTCCATCACTGCTTCCATATCTTTTGATTTGTAAGGTTAAGCGTCGGTTGTTGGTTTTGTTCTGGCGGCAAAACATATTTTTTTGTTCTAAGGAAAAACAAACGCCGTTGTCGCCGGATGTTTTGAATTTTAAACAAAGATACCCTTCGGGCAATGGAAGAAAAAATGATCGAGTAGCTTGATTTTTCAAAAGCTATTATTTCCCACCCTTCAAATAATCCCTTTCCGATTTCGACCTTGCCGCCCCGCAAAATCATGCTTGCGTTCAAATCTATGCGAATCTTTCAAACTCCCAGCCGCATCATTGTCACTTGCAACAACCGCTTGTCTCCTTATTTGCAGCAGGAGGTGAGCGATTTGGGTTTTCGCATCGTCCGTTCGTTTTCCACCGGGGTGGAATTGAAAGGAACCGTAACTGATTGCATCCGTCTCAACCTCAACTTGCGTTGCGCCAGCCAGGTGCTTTATTCTCTAAAAACATTTTACTGCGACCATCCCGAAGACTTGTACCAGGCGCTCGTGCCCATTCCCTGGGAGTTGCTGATTTCAGGCGAAGGCTATTTTTCTGTCACCAGCAACGTGTTTCATCCGACCATCCGCACGGGAATGTATGCCAATGTCAAAGTAAAAGACGCCATCGTTGACAGGATACGAAGGAAGACCGGCAAGCGACCGGACACCGGTTCGGAATTGAAAGGGGCAGTCGCTTATTTGTACTGGAAAGACAAACAGGCGGAGATTTTTTTGGACACCTCCGGTGAAACGCTGGCAAAACACGGCTATCGAAAACTTCCCGGCAAAGCCCCGATGCTCGAAGCATTGGCTTCTTCGGTTATCCTCGCTACAAAATGGGATAAGCTTTCTCCTTTCGTCAATCCGATGTGCGGTTCAGGCACGCTTGCCATCGAAGCGGCTTTGATTGCCACGCATCGCAGTCCCGGTTTGTTGCGAGAAAATTATGCTTTCATGCACTTGAATGGCTTCGATGAAAAGCCTTATTTCCAGGAACGGAAGCGCTTGGACGAGCAAATCATAGAGCCGACCGGCTTAAAAATTATCGCAACCGACCTCAGCGAACAAGCCGTCAAGATTTCAAAAATAAACGCTGCACAAGCGGGGGTAGAAAAATATATCAGCTTCGAAGTTTGCGATTTTGAAAAAACCGAAGTGCCGGAGGAGGCAAACGGCATTATTCTGATTAATCCTGAATACGGTGAGCGATTGGGCGACGAAACGGAGCTTGCCGCCACGTATGCCCGCATCGGCGATTTTTTAAAACAAAAATGCCGGGGTTACACCGGCTATATTTTTACCGGCAACCTCGACCTGGCTAAGAAAATTGGATTGAAAGCCAGCCGCCGAATTGAATTTTATACTGGGAAAATTGACTGCCGTTTGCTGGAATATGAATTATATGTGGGGACAAAACGTGCAGAAAAGATTGCCCAACATCAGCAAGATGAAAAGGAAAAAATGCTAAACAAATGAGTAGAATTAAACAACGCTTTATTTCTTTCAACACATAGTCACATAGTTCGCATAGCGTTGAAAATCAAAAAACTATGTGTTCTATGTGACTATGTGTTGAAAGAAAAAAAAGCGTTGTTTAATAGCAGATGACTAATTAAATCGGGATAATTCAGGATAGTAAAAATCATTGTTTAGAAGAATGATTTTGGAGTTATTTAAATCCATTTAAATCCACTTTACTTTTCTCCCGGCTGCTTCAATTCAAACCCCTCTCCTTCCCTCGCCTTCCGCACAATTTCCCGCACGTCCGCCAGCAATTTTTTTGCATCGTAAATGACGCCGTCCTTCACCGTCCACTTCACGCCGCCGACCCGGATTGCCTCGTTTTTCTCGTTCAATTTGATGGCTCCCGTACCGTACAGCACCTGCAAATTGGCAAGCGGATTTTCTTCAACTATCACAAAATCAGCGAGTTTTCCAATCTGCACCGTGCCAATTTGGTCTGCCATGCCGAGCGCTTCGGCGCCATTCAAGGTGGCTGATTTTATCACTTCGAGCGGGTGAAAACCAGCTTCACGCAGGAGTTCCATTTCCCGCACGTAGGC
>CAZHLB010000411.1:0-6264 GCA_964533005.1 uncultured Saprospiraceae bacterium | reverse complement strand
GTCGATGTAGGCCTGCACGAAGGCATTCGCCAGCGCCTCAACCCGCTCCCACCTCCTCAACTTACCTGGCTCGACCGGCTACAGTTTTACTTTTCCTCTTTTACCAGCAAAATTTTGGCGGTTGCCGGGCTTGCCATCCTTGCCTTTTTGCTTTGGGTCAACCTGAGCCTGCCTTCCCTGCCGGAATTGTCGCAGGCTTATTTTGCCAAACCGCCTTGCCTGGAAACTTCTGGCGCAAAGCAGGAAACTGTTGAAAACTATGAGGTTTTCTACGAGTCATCCCGCATTTTTTGCCCGGAGGGCGATGCCAAAACCAAACGGGAAAGTCTGGAAAACCAGGCGAAAAAATGCACCGGCTTCTGCATGGCGCATTTTTACCTGGCGCACCTAGCTTTTCAAAATGGCAAGTTTGCAGAGGCTTTGGCGGGGTTTGATGAATGCTTGAAAAACAGGGATTTCATCACCCAATTTTCCCAAACCACTGATTTTGGAGTTATCAAACTGAACCGCTTGCTGGCTGAAATGAGCTCAACCGGTAACCGTTCGAAAGCGCTGGCAAACATTCAGACTTTGAAAAACGACCCGGATTGCAAAGGGAAAGTTTTGGAGACGCTGGAAGAATTGCAGCAGGAATTGAGCAATCCGCTGCGCAGGTTAAAGTTTTGAGCCAACCGTCGGCGAGGTTCCAAACCTCGCCGACGTTTTGGGTGGCGTTAATTCTTCCGCCTCGAACGCCGCCGCCAGACCAGCAACATCAGCAACCCGGCTGCCGCTCCAAGCCATGCCGGATGAAAAAGTGAACCGCCGCAGTCGTCCGCACTCTCAATTTCCGGTGGTTTCGCATCGCCAATCAACACGACGGCAGCCCAATTTGCAGGGTGATAATTATTGGAGGATGACATCGCAAACTGTCGTTTGGCTTCCGCCAAAGCGCCATCCATTTCAAGTCCATTCTTTTTTGCGGCAATGCTTTGATAAAAGCGGGAAAAAATGTCCGAGTTGTTCTGCGCTCGCACCAAAAAGAGCGTGCTAATCAGGCTGTTCACGCCTGCGTAAGCCAGCCCCCTCGCCATGCTCATCGTGCCTTCGCCTTCCACGTTTTTGCCTGCCGCTGTTTCGCAGGCGGAAAAAACGATAAGTTCCGATTGAATTTCCTGGGCGTTCAACTCGCTGAGTTTCAGGATTTGACGAGCATCGAAGGAGTCGGTTTGGTTGAAGGCGATGAAATTGAAATTCGGCTCCCGGTGATTCAAAAAGCCATGCGTGGCAGCGTGAACGACGCTGTATTTTTTGCAAGCCTCGAAAAATGCGTCTTTGGTCGCCAAGTCTTTGGGGTAAATTTTTGAGCAGGCTTGGCGCTCGATGGCTTGCACTTCATCCTGATTTTGAATTGGTTTGAGCAGCCCCACATCTTCCGGCGTCATTTGGGCAGGCATCCGGGCAGGCAAGCGCAATTTTTCCGGAAAATTCGGAGCGAAGGCTGCCACTGCTTTTTTCAAAGATTTCACACCATCATCACGCTTCATCAATGCCAGCAAGTTTCCGCTGAAACAATAGCTGACGGCATGCTTGAAAAGCACAAAATTCTGGTTTTCAACCTGTTCGGCGAGGTCGTTTCCTCCGTCGCCAGTCAAAAGTGCCTCAAAAGGCAGCAATTGAAAGGGCGGGTCAGGCACGATAATCAGGCGTTTTGGCAAAGTTCCGAGCGGGGCGAGGAGGGTTTTCCAGGCTTGGTTGGCAGCGAGACAGAGGCGATTATTTTCCTCCGGCGAAGATTGATGATTGGAAACGAGGCGCAGCAAACTGTCCATTTCCGCCGGGAAATTGGAAGCGACAGGCACGGATTTCAAGGTGAAATTTTCACGAGTCACCAGGAAAACGTGCAGCACAGAGTCGTTGAAAAAATACTCGATTAAGCCTTGGTCATCCGCCAGCAAGTTTTTTTGAAGGTCTGCAATGGTCAAATCTGCGCCTGCGTAGCGCAACTGAAAATAGGCGGGCTGGCTGGTTTTCAATTTCTCCTGGAACTTGCGCCAGTCCTCGAAATTTTCCAGCCATTGGTTTTGCAATTCTGCCTTCCGCTCTGCCTGAGCGCCTTGCTCGAATAGCTCGTTTTCGATTTCCGCACGCCGTTTTTGCAGTTTTTCTTCCTGATTTTGAATGTCTTTTGGCAAACTGCTGCTGAAATGATTCAAGCGAACCGCTTCGAGCAAGGCGACCGCTTTGCTTTGCTCCGACAGGCGAAATGCTCGTTCCAAATATTTCCCATTCGGTTTTTCCCGATGCAAGGCGAGGCTGACTTGGAAGGCTTTGCGCAGGTGGTCTTTCAGTTCGCCTGCAAAAAGCAGCTTGGCGTCGCTGCTGAGGAAGTCGCCCCGGATGTGGTTAGCCAAAAGCAAAAGCGAATCGTAGGCTGCGGCAGCCGCTTCCAAGTGGGAAGGATTTTTTTCTGTTCGATACCATTGCAGGTGTGCCGAGGCGATGTCGCTCAGATTGAGCAGCAAATCGGAGCGGTTGGTGACAGGTAAGTTGAGCGGCGGCAATTTTTGCCCCCCGGCAGGCTGCCAACCCGGTACCAGTTTTCTGGAAGACCGATTGAAATCATCGAGGGCCCGCTCAAAGTTTTCTTGGTCGAGCCAAGCCTCGCCACGATTGATGTGCAGCCTGGCGAGTAATTTAGGATATTTTTGAAGGGATGTGTCTTGAAGCGCATGACTCAAAATCGAGACGGCTTTGTCGGAAAAACCTGCCCTGCGGTGCAACTCGCCGAGGTTTTGCCAGGCAGTTCCCATGTTAAATGGGTCTTCGAGTTTGCGGTAAGTTTCGAGGGCAAGCTCCGTGAAGTGAACAGCATTGTCCTTTGCCTCTGAAAATCGGAGAGCGTCTTTTGCCTGGATTTGATGAAACGAATCCTGCCAGGCATTGCCCAGATTCAGATAAAGCAGAGGAAGCCAGACAGGCTCGATTTGAAGGGAGTCATTTTTCCGAATGAAATCTATGCCTTGCTCGCCTACGGTTATGGCGTCAGAATAGCGATGCATGAGCCGATAACAGTCAGAAAGACTAACCAAAACCCTTGGCATTCGCTTTTGGATTGGCTTTGAAGATTCTTTTTCAATATAGCTTTTGGCTTCCAGCAGGTATTTTTCAGCAGTAGTCAATTCTTTTAATTCCAGGTGGCAATCGCCCAGGGCTATCAAGCTTGGGATGAATGGACTGGGATTGGAAGTTTTCGTTTTTTCTGAAGCGAGGTCGAAGTAGTGCATTGCCAGCTCTAATTTTCCTTCCTTTTGCCAGCAACTTCCCAAGTTGAAATAAAGCCGGAGGATGTCTTTGTGATTTTTTTCCGCCGGATACATACGCAGGCGAAGCGCCAAGCCTTGCTCGAAATGAGTGCGGGCGTCGTTGAATTTTTGCAGGCTATGAAAATAGCTTCCGAGGCGATAGCAGGCATCAGCAAGGAGCGAATCTGCCTCAAAATCAGCGCAGTTCTTTGAAAAATCAAAGGCTTCGCTCACAGCGGAAATCGAATGACTCACTGCCGAGTCAAGGGTTGTCTGGCTTGGATTTTCAAGTTGGGAACTACTCGTGACGAGTTCGCTTGCCAAAGCAGCTTTCAGGCGGACTTCTTTGCTGCAAGGCAAGTCGCCAGAGGAGGGGATTTCTGATTTTTTCACGCAGGAGATTCCTGCAAAAACCAACAAGGAGAAGATAAAGAAGCGGCGCATGATGGTTGAGTGTTGTGTGAAAAACCAGTTTTGGAATCAAGGAAAGAGGCACAGAATCAAGGGTTTTCTGAAAGTAGTGAGCGGTTGATTCTACTCAACCGCTCACTTAGCCCATCTGTGGTGAAGAAACATTGGTGACCCTTATTTCACCAATCGCTTATGGCAGTCGTAGCCTCCAGTTTCTTAAAGGGTTGGCCATTTGCCCCTGGCACATTGTCGCTTGCTTTGTCCACCAAGTGATTTTTCAACGCAGAAGCGGGAGCAGATTGCTTGTCTATCATAAAGGCAAGCGACCTGCTGACCATTGGCGTAGCGTAGGAGGTACCAGAATCCATGGCTAAAACTCTCTTGTCTGTGCCGGTTGTCAGGTGAGCACTAACGATGTCTTCGCCCCAGGCAGTCAAAGTCATTCGAGGGGTGTCGGCTCGATTGGAAAAGGTAGCCAAGGCATCCTGATTTTTGTTCAAAGCGCCCACCGCAATTACATTAGAATGCGTTTCGGCAAAGGCGGCAGGCCAGAATTTTTTGTCACCCGTCAAATCCAATTCATCGTTTCCCATGCCTGCAACCATGACAACGTCATCTCCCATCGTCGTCAACAGTGGTTCCATCATGGCAGGCGGCACGGTATCGTAATAGCCCCAGCTTGCATTGATAACTACTGCGCCCTGCTGAATGGCGTAATAAGCGCCACAAACAGCATCGAAAAGAGAGCCGGATTTGGAGTGCCCCGATGTGAATTTGATGTTCAACAATTCTACGGGCGACTTTTTCTGGAGGGGTTGACCAATTGCAAATTCCGGAATGCCCGCCAAAACGCCATTGACCATTGTGCCATGTCCATGTTCATCGAAAGGTGGCTGGCTGAAGTCAAGCATGTTTATCCCGTAAGGAAAAGCGAGGACGTTCCCGCAAGCGCTGGCGTTGCTCACCAAGAAACCGGAAAGGTAACTGTTGCCAGCGTCCACCCCGGAATCTATGATAGCAACCCGGACAGGCGAGGACTGCTTTTGCCATTGGGAAGTATCAAAATCGGCGTTGGTTTGAAAGCTGTCAAACTTAACTCTGTCCGGCAAATCAATTTCAATATTCAGCGCCAGCCCACCTACGATATCTGGTGGCGGGTTGCCTCCGGTTATCACCCCAATCAGGTCGAGGCTCTGGTCTGAGGAATTTTCCCACAACTGAAGTTCTGGTGCGCACGGGCAGGATTTCACCTTGTGAAAACCCTTGTCCTTCAAGTACTTTTCTCCTTCCGGATGCAATTTGCCTTTGAAGGTTACCACCAATTGCCTGCAATTGTAGGATGTGGTGATGGTTTTTGTTTTACCCTTTTCATCGCCGCATTTTTGAATCGTGAAGGTCTTTTTGCAATTGCAGGGTTTGGGTTTTGCGGCTTGTGATTCTATGTCCTGGCATCCGAACAAAAACCAAGTGGCAGCGAGAATGCCGACCACCCAACAGAAAGTCGTCTTCATGTTTCGAGAGTTTTGAAAGTGAAACCCCTGCCGACAGCCGATGCAATGCCAAATGAAAAACTATCCCAAGAGGCGGCAACCGGAGTCGGTTCCAGGAGCAAAAAGTTCAATGTTCATGTGAAGCAGTCGAGAAGAAAATAAACTTGGCGTAGCTAAAATTTCCTGAACTATGGCGTCTCGAATCAACGCCGGAGAGATTTAATGATGGCAAATGTAAACAACCATTTTTCAGAAAGGGAAGCGAATACCTTAGATTTTTTGCTGGTGGGTCAAGGCTTGGCGGGCACATTGCTGGCGCATTTCCTTTTGCTTGAAAACCAGCGAATTAAAGTGATTGATACGCCGCTTCCCGGCGCAACTTCCGGCATCGCCGCAGGCATCGTCAACCCGGTGACCGGGAGGCGTTTCGCAAAAAGCTGGCGCTTCGAGGAACTGCGACCTTTTGCAAAAGAAACCTACCGCTCGCTCGAAAACCTCCTCGGCATTCCCATCTGGCACGACCGGAACATTTTGCGGGCGCTGCCGACCGTCCTCGATGAAAATGAATGGTTGCGCCGCAGCGGTTTTCCCGATTACGAGCAGTATTTCCAGGAACCAGCAGATTTGGATGGTTACCTCGGCAAAGTGAAGCCAGTGCGAGCCTGGGGAGAATTGCGCCAAGCGGCGCAAGTTGCGATGCCAGACCTGGTTGCCGCCTTCCGAAATTTCTTGCAAGAACGGGGACTGTTGATGGAAGAAGTTTTTGACTATCAACAAGTTGAGCCGGGAGAGGGTAGGGTAGGCTACCAGGATTTTTCCGCCAAAAAAATCATCTTTTGCGAGGGCGCACGAGCCATTGACAACCCATTTTTCAACTACTTGCCTTTCAGCGTAACCAAAGGCGAACTGCTGCTCGTCCGCATCCCCGGCGCCCGATTTGAAAAAATGCTGAAGCACCACGTGATGATTTCCGCATTTGGAAAACCGGAGGATGAAATCTTTTGGGTCGGCTCGACCAGCCGCTTTGAGTTCGAGGGGACGGAGCCGACGGCGGAAAAGCGGCAGTGGTTGGAGGAGCA
>CAZHLB010000410.1:0-6272 GCA_964533005.1 uncultured Saprospiraceae bacterium | reverse complement strand
CTCGATGCGCATTTGTTTGTTGTCGAAAATCAGCCTGCCTGCGAAGTCTCTGCCCTCGATTTTATTGTATTTTAACTCATCCACTTTGGCGTTGAACGTGCCTTTGAGCAGGTCGGTCAGGCGACTGCGGTCTTGCGTGTTTTCGACTTTGAGGGAGTCGTAAACTGCCGGTTGCACCTCGCCTTCTTTCACCGGCACGTCGGTCAATTTAACCAGCTTGCCTACGTCCATTTTCGGGGAAAAAAGCTCCGCCTCGAATTCCAGCGCCGCATTTTGCGAATTGAGCGAATCGGAAAAAAGGGCGGGCAGGAAGTTGCGGGCGCTGCCTTTCAGGTTGATTTCGCTGCCTGCACCGTCGAGCTTGAGGTCTTGCAGAGCAACGAGGTTGTTGTCGAAATGCAGGCTGCCTCTGTCAAAGACCATGTTTTCCTCATTGACCTTGAGCGAGGCGTCGTCGAAGCTGATGTCGCCGCTCATCGTCACTGCCATGATTCGGCTGACCGAGAGCATATCATTGTACAAACCGTTGAGTTTCAAATTTTTGAACTCGATTTCGCCGCCCCCGCCGGTGATTGCCGGGCTATTGAAAAGCCCGTAAACGTAGCCGAGCGGCACCGCCCCGTCCGCCGAAAAATCAATGTAAGGGTCGTCGAGATTGTCCATGCGCAGGCTCATCGTGATGAGTTGGCGGTTGAGGTAGCCTTTAAAATCACGGATTTCGAAGAAGGTGGTTTGGTTGCTGCGCTGGTCGCCGTTGGTGAAATTCATCTGAAAGGACACGTCTTTAAAAGGCTCTTCCAGCCTGGGACTGTTGACTTTTCCGTCTTCCAGGCTGACGTTCATCACGATTGCCGGGGTTTGCGTGGAACTCATTCTGCCCTTCACGCTTGCGCCAAATTCGAACCTGCCGGTGCTTGAAAAATCGCCGAGCGCCGCCAGGAATTGCTCCGGGAGCAGCGCCACCACGCTTTCCAAATTGGCATCTTCCGCCGTCGCCGCCAGGTCGAAATCGGAGAAATTTTTCTGCGAAATGACCTTGCCGTCCAGCTTGAAAACATTGTCCTCGACGGTGACTTCGACGTTTTTCAAATCGTACAAACCCTTCGTCACGTCCACGTGGATGTCTGCATTGTAGCCCAAATGTTTGCCAGCCAGGTAGCGTACGCCGCCGAGGTCAACAAAATTGGTCGCCAGTTTCGCCGTGCTTTTCAGGTCATATTTTTCGCTGGAAAACTCGCCGGAAAACTCCGCCGCCTCCACCAAAGTCATCATTTCCTGGCGCTGGCGCTCGTCCCGGTACATCAATTCCATTTTTTCGAGGGTCGCTTTTTGCAAGGCGATGTTGAATTTGGCAGGTTCCTCGCTTTCGGTGGGTTTGAAAATATCGTAGTTCGCTTTGCCATTTTTGTTCGTGCGGATGTTGAGCGCCCCGTCCCGAATTGCCACCGAATGCACCTGCACTTGCTTGCCAAACAAGCTGAGCAGCCCGAAATGAAAAGACACTTCCTTGGCTTCGAGCAAAGGTTCTTTGAAAATATCCATCACGGTCACCTCCCTCAAAATCACGGTGGCATTGGGAAAACCTTTGAGCAAAGAGAGGTCAACTTCGCCGACGGTCAGCTCGGTTTTCAGTTGCTTGTTGATTTGGGAAATCAACTGCTTGCCCACCGCATTTTGAAAGAATGCCGCAATCACGACTGCCGCTAAAACCAGCAAGCCGATGCCCAATCCGAGGATAAGGAGAAGGCGTTTGAAAATGCTTTTCTTCTTTTTGACCACTGTCTTCTGTTCCATTGCAAATGATTTTAAAGCCTGCAAATGAAAAGGAAAATGCGGCGGGGCTGTTCGGCGAAGGCTGCAATTTTTGAGGAGATTGTTTTCAGGAAAGACTTTCTCGCAAAGGAAGCTGAGGAGTGAATGGCTCAAAGTCATCCTTTGCGCCCTTCGCTTCTCCGCTTCCTTTGCGGGAAAAGAAAAAGCCTTCATGCGAGGCTTACATGAAGGCTTTCATTTCGTGGGTGATGACGGATTCGAACCGCCGACCCTCTGCTTGTAAGGCAGATGCTCTGAACCAGCTGAGCTAATCACCCTTTTTAAAAATGGGTCGCAAAGATATATGCGGCTTTTACAAAACGGCATCCGGCATAGAAAAAGTTAAGGGCACATCCCGAGTAATCAATAAAGAACATGAGTCACCTCGAATTGCATTACCATCGCCATTTCGATAGCGTTACAAAACGACCCGGAAAAACGAGATGATGAACGGTGGTAAATTAAGCCAACCAATACGCAAAGACAATAGCACAATCCGAATTTTACAGGAACTTCTACCAACTATCCCTCACGAATATAACCCGTTGACTTTCAGGCTAAAAAATTAGAAACTTCTCAGTTTCTCATTTCTGTTCATTGCAATTTTCCGCCTTCTCACTCAACATCTTCCCTCTTCAACACTTTCTTGGTTTGTCTTTTCCCGCCAAGTGAATTTATCTTCTCTCAGCTACTACAAACTTCCTGTCCTTTAATCCTGGCTTTCTACAAACTTAACTCGGCTATTTTCCAACCCGGCTTACACGGGTTTTGACTTGCGCTTACCTTTGGCATCTGCCAAAGGAATGCGTGGCTTTTGGCTATTTCAACTGAACACCCACGCCCATCAAACACAAAAAAAATTATGAACCAATTGCTTACGAAAGGGCTGCTCCTTTGGCTGGCTTGCCTTTTTCTTGGCGCAACCACCGCCTCCGCGCAACTTACCGACACGACCAAAGTGGTCATCAACGATTTGGGCAGCTATTTCCAAATCGAAAATGGCTGGCTCGGCGTGCGCATCCCGAAACAAAGTCTTTTCAATGCTTCGCAACCTGCGCCTGCGCCCATCAAGTGCATCGTGTACAAGGACGGCACGCTGTCCAACCAAAACGTGAACACGCTTACGTCGCCTTCGCTGGCGCTGACTATGACGCACAATATCTTGTACCAAAACAACGACTCGTGTGCCATCAAACTTAGCTACACTTTCAACAAACCGCCCCTCGAAAAAGCCGGTCAAATCTGGGAACCGGCAGGCCCCGGCTACTACAACGTGACCATTCGCATGGTCAAAGGCAAGAAAGTCGCCATGATTACCGAGGAGAGCAATTACGAAATCAGCTACGAATTCAAGGTCAGCGACGGCTTGAACCCCGACCGGGCGAGGTACCTCGGGCACCATTCGAGCAACCCACAAAATGGCTACGACATGTACGGCTCGACCTACAACAAAGGCGAAGCGAGGGGCTGGCAAGCCCAGATTGACTTGTCCTTCAGCAGCCGGAAAGATTATCCCTTTTTGACTCGCTGGAATCCCTGGTCGGTCAACACCGGCTGGTGGTGGGCACTGTACAACAATGGCGCTGGCAACTCGGCGAACCTGCTCGGTATCTTCGACGGGCGAGCATCGTTGCTGCTGGGCTGTCACTGGAGCGGCGCTCATTTTTACACCGACGCTGGCAACGTCACCGGCTTGCGCAGCAACCATCAGCGCATCTCGCCCAATAATGTTTATGCGCCGGTCATCCGCTTCCAGTGGTGCATTTGGGTGGACAAAAAATCCTCGCTCGGAGCGCAAAACGTCGTGCCGGTCATTGCCAAAACGCAGAACAAAGTCAGCGGCATCGGCGACAAATGGCACCGCTATCTCAACACGCCCGGTACGATTCATTCCGCCTTTTTCAATGGCTCCGTTTACATGCCGCAAGGGGAGTTTCAGGCGGTGATGAACAAGATTAAAACGGACAATGCCTTTTACGACGTGATGAAAAACGTTGACCCCTATTTCAAAGAAATCATGGATGCCTGGCGTGACCCGACGACGACCAAAACCACCCAGGTTTACAATAAAATCAAGACCTATTCCGACTCGCTTTACAGCGGCTTGGTGCTTGGCGACGGCATTTACAGCTATCACCACCAGTACATTTTGGGCGCAAACGACATGCAGAAACACGCCACGTACATGGTTGGTCTGATGGCAGACACGAAGCTGACGGGCGCCCAGCGGGACACTTTGAAAAAGCATTTTTTGCTGTACGCCCGCATCTTATGGGACGATGATTTCACGCCATTTTTCGTGGAGCACAAGCTCAATTTGGGCACGGAAAACATGCCCATGCAGTACCAGGGCTTCCGCTGGTTTTTTGCTCTTTTGCTCAAAGACGACCCGCAGTGGGCGGCACGGGTGAATGCTATTCCAGCCACCTTGCGGGCTTCCTTGCATAGCCAAATCAATCGCTCCGGTGCAGCCAGAGGGACGCCGCATTACTTGCAACCTGCCCTCGACGTGTTGTTGCAAAGCGCCTTGCAATTGAAAAATGCAGGCATGGTCAACGTCTTCGCAACGAGCGACACCTTGCGCCGCTTCGGCGAGTTTTTGATTGACTTGCAAACGCCCAAATCTGTGCGTTTCTCGAACAACCGCAAGCTCATCACCTTCGGCGACGGCAACGAGGAAAGCGCCGCCATTTTCGGTTTTCTCGCCACCGGCTTGGCTTCGGTGGATGCTTCGCTCGCCAAAAGATTGATGTATGCCTACCGGCATGGGCCCACCCGGAAGTCTGATTTTGGCTACGTCACCATGTCCGTCAACCACAATTTGGAGGAAGACGCCAACATGAAAATCGGCTCCGGCCACTTTCCCGGCTACCTCAGCACTTTCCGCTCGGCGGTCGGCACGGCGAACGAATCCGTCGCCTGGTTCATCAATGGCGACTGGTACAACGACCACCGAAACGACGACCGAGGCTCGCTCGCACTTTACGCCCTCGGCGCTCCGCTGACCTTGAATTATGGGAGTTTTTACAGCCCGCACCAGACGGGCGGGCACATGAAAAGTATTTGTGTGCCGGAGTCGGATTTCCCGCAATGGAACCAGGGCGGGCAGCCTTTCCAAATCGGCGACGGCGCAACCTGGGATGCCGCCACGCATCAAGCATACGTTGCTTTCAAACATGGGCAATTCTCGAAAGCTCGCTTCAACGTACCCGGTAATCAATGGACGAGGCAGGTTTATCAATTTTCGCCGAAGGCGGCGACCCCGATTTTCGTAGTCAAAGACAACTTATCCAATGTGAATCAAAATATGGTATGGAGTTTCAACTTCATGGGCAGGGACGTGGTGCAGACGCCTTCGGGAGCGGTTGACCCGCCTGCGGCATTCAACGGCAATCCATCTGCAAGCGGCAATATCCCGCTCTCGGCAGGCGGCTTGAAGCGCTTCGATTTCACCGGCATCCAGTGGAACCTGCACCCGGCGGGCGGCATCAACTGGGAAGTTTACGTTGCGCCGAAATTTGCGCAAGACTGCACCCTCGCCGAGTGGGCGCACAACTCACACCCCAACATTGAAAAAAATGAATACCAGGCATCCAACGGCGCAAGTTTCGAGGAGCGCCAAATCATGATGCGGGTGCGGGGCAAGGAGGAATTTTATACCATCATCGTACCATATAATAAAGGGCAGCGCCCGGCAAACCTGAACGTGACCCGCAACGGAGAAACGGTCACCGTCACCACCTCCGATTTCACGTTCAACACAGACCTCAACACGTTCACGTACACCGAGCCTGCGGCAAACAAAAACATCCTCGCCACCTACACGACGCAGTCGCTGACCTTCGCAGGAGCGACCATTTCAGGTGGTTCGATGGAGTTGGAAACCAAGCCCGACAGCGTTTTCGCCCGCGTTCACGGAGCGCCCGGCGCACGAACTTTGACCTTGCCGAGCGGCAACTGGTCTATCGTAAAAGGCTCGTCGAATGCAGCTTACAATGTCTCGACCGGCAAGTGGACGCTGACTTACAACTACGCCGACAGCTTGAACAACTCTTCCGTCGGCGGCTACTTCGAGTTCATTTTCAAGCTTGGAGGAAGCGGCGGCGGCGGCGTCCAGGTGTCACCAAAAGTGTTGCTCGAAGGAGCGTACAATTCTGGCGCAGGCACGATGAATGACAACTTGCGCAGCGGCAATCTCATCCCAATTTCGCAGCCATATTCCAATATGCCTGGCTTCACGCACGTCAACGGCGGCGGCACGGAGCAAACCACGGCAGCCGTTTTGGCGGTCACCGGCAACAACGCCATCGTGGATTGGGTCTTCCTGCAACTGCGAGACAAAAACAATTCCTCCAACGTGATTGCGACTCGTGCCGCCCTCGTGCAGCGAGACGGCGACATCGTGGACGTGGACGGCACCTCGGCGGTGAATTTTAATGTTGCGCCCGACAACTACTTCG
>CAZHLB010000409.1:0-6275 GCA_964533005.1 uncultured Saprospiraceae bacterium | reverse complement strand
CACGTCCACGGCGTTGGCGTCGCCCTGCTTTTTCAGCAACATGCCGATGCCGTTTTGTCTGTTGAACCGGCTGACGGACTGCATCTCCCGCACGCCGTCCACGACCGTCGCCACGTCTTTCAAATACACGGGGCTTCCCTGCGGCGGATTGGCGACCACGACGTTTCTCAAATCTTCGACGGCAGTGAATTTTGCCGCCAGCTTCACGCTGATTTGCTCGCCCTGCGAGCGAACCTTCCCGGCGGGCACGTCCAGCCCCGCCCGGTTCACCGCCTCGCTGACCTGCAAAAGCGAGAGGCGGAAATGGCGCAGTTTGTCTTTGTCCACCTTGACTTGCACCTCCCGTTGCTCGCCGCCGAGCAGGGTGATTTCCGCCACGCCCTTGATTTGTTGCAGCCCCGGCAGGTACTCGTCTTTCATTTTTTGGAAAAAAACAGTCCCCGGCAAATCGGACACCGCCGAAATCTGCATGATGGGCAGGTCGTTCGGGGAAATCTTGGACATGACGGGCGTCTGCACGTCGCCGGGCAGGTCGCTGCGGATGTTCTCGATTTGCCGCTGGGCGTCCTGCATGGCGAGGTCGGGGTCGGCGCCGTATTTCAAGGTGACGATGATGACCGAGGCGTTTTCCATGGATTTGGAATCCACGTAGTCAATGTTTTCGAGGTTGGAAAGGGCATCCTCCAATTTTTTGGTCAGCGAACTTTCCACCTCCTCCGGCGAAGCGCCGGGGTACGCGGTGCGCACGGTGATGACCGCCTGCTCGAAATCGGGCATCAACTCGTAGCTCAGTTGCTGGAAGGCAAACACGCCGCCGAGGATGAACACGCCGAACAAAACGAGGATGAGCGACGGGCGCTTGATGGCTATTTCTGTGATGGACATTTTGTTGAAATTAGTGCATTGAGAGTCCAGATTTCGTGCAGTTCTCTTCGAGCGGCGGGGTTTTGAAACCCCGCCGCTCGAAAGTCGGAACCAACCGAAAGTGCGGAATCATTCAGCCTGATTACTTCAAAACCGCACCGGCGTCCCTTCCTCCAGGTTGACAAGCCCGCCGGTCACGACTATTTCGCCTGTCTGCAAGCCTGCCAGCACCTGGGCGTACCGCTCCCCGCTGACGCCGAGGCGCACTTCCCGCAGCCGGGCTTTGCCATTTTCCACGACAAAAACCTGCGCCGATTTTGCCGACCCCGTGAGGGCGGAGAGCGGGATTGCCAGCACCTGCCCCGCCGCTTTTTCCGCAAAAATGACCGAGCCGTACATGCCCGCTTTGAGGGCGTCGGGTTGCGGGTTTTTCACCAAAACCTGCACGGCAAAATTGTGCGCCGCATCGCCCTTGCTGCCCACGAGGCTGACCTGCCCGGCGAGCGTTTTGCCGGGCAGCGCATCGGCTTTGGCGTTCAGGTTTTGCCCCTTGCGGAAGCGGGAAAGCTCAACTTCCGGCACGCTGACGGTCAGTTTCAGCGAGCGGATGTCAGTGAGTTGCGCCAGCGGGACGCCGGGGGCGATGACCGCCCCCGTTTCTACCATTTTCAAGGTGACGATGCCGGGGAATGGCGCACGGATGGCGGTGCGGCTGATTTGTTCGAGCAAGGTTTTGCGCTGCACCTCCGCCGCTTTGAGCGCCAGCCTGGTTTTTTCCAACTGCACGCCGGGCACGGCTTCCGCCGAGGTGAGCACTTCGTAGCGGCGCAGGTCGCTGCTGTGCCCCTCGATTTGCACGTCGAGGGCTTCGACTTGCAGGCGCAGCAGGGTGTCGTCGAGGCGGGCGACGGTCTGCCCGGTCTGCACGAAGTCGCCTTCCGAGATACCGAGCCAGGTGATTTTGCCTTGCGCCTCGGACATGATTTTGCCCTCCCGCAGCGGCTCGAAAATGCCGGTGTAGCGTTTTGCGCCGCCGATGCCGCGCAGTTGCACCGGCTCGGCTTCGACCAAAACGGCGAGGTTCGGGTCGTGGCGGTAGGTGTTGGCTTCGACGGCTTGCTTGTTGCTTTTCAGTTTGAAAGCAATCAGCCCGACGATTGCCGCGAGGGCGAGCAGGGTGGCGATGCGTTTGATGAGTTTCATTTTTTTCCTTTTTTAAAATCTCAGGTTGCCGGTGGCTCTTTTGTATTCGAGTTCCGCACGGCGCAGTTGCACGAGGGCGGCGATGTAATTCTGCTGCGCTTCCCGCACGGCGTTGTCGGTTTGCAAAAGGTCGGTGACGGTTGCCAAACCTTCGGAAAGCAGCAGTTGGGTTTTTTCAAAAATGCCCTGCGCCAGCCCGACGTTGGCTTGAAATGCGGCGAGGTCTTGCCGGGCGGTTTCGAGTTGCAAGCGGGCGTTGGCTTTTTCGAGCGCATTTTTTTCCAGCAAAAACTCCTTGCGCAACTGAGTCTTGGCGATTTCCACGTCCTTTTGTTCCAGCCTTCTTTTTGTTGCCATGCCGTTGAAAATGGGCACGTTCGCCTGCACCCCGGCGAAGTTAACGAGGTAAAAATCGAGGAAGCCATTGCCGCCCGTTTTGCCAAAACCAGTGTAGCCAGCCAGCCCGTACAAGCCTGCCGTCGGGTACAGGGCAGCACGGACGACCTGCTTTTCGCTTTCGAGCAGGCGCAGTTGCCTGTCTGCCAGTTCCACGTCGAGGGGCGGTTTTTCGGGGGCGGTTTCGGGAGCGGGGGTTTCCGTTTCGGCGGCAATGGAAATGCTGTCGGCGAGCGGCAACCCAGCGTGGAATTTCAGGGCGTTGAAGGCGGTGGCGTAGTTGGCTTCGAGGGAAGTGAGTTGGGTTTGGGTGGCTTGTTTTTGCAAAAGCAGGCGGTCGAGGTCCATGCCGGAAGCGAGTTTTTGCTGAAAAAGCAGCCCCACCGTGGTGACGCTTTTTTCCAAATTGGCAATGTTGCCTTGCAAAAACTGCCGCTGGTTCGCCAGGATTTGCGCGTTGTACCAGGCGGCGCTCACTTCCCAGATGATTTCCTCTTCGGTTTTTTGCGCTTGCAGCCGGGCTATTTCCAACCCGTTTTCGGCGGCTGCCACAGCGCTGCGGGCAGCCCGGTTGTAGAGCGGCAGGCTGCCCTGCACGTTGGCGGCGATGTTGTGCGGTACGCCGAATTGCGCTTCCCGGTAGGTGTCCGGCGCACCGCCGAAAATGACGGCGGGCATGAGTTGGGTGGGCAGGTCGCCGTAGAGTTTGTAGTCCGCCGTGCCGTAGAATTTGGGCAGGAGGCTGGCTTTGGCTTCGGCGATTTTGGCTTGCACGAGCAGGGCGTCCTGTTGGGTGGCTTTCAGGTTGAGGTTGTGCCGGAGCGCCATTTCGACGCATTGGCCGAGGGTCAACGGGGCTTGCTGCGCTGCGAGGTTGGCTGCGGAAACTACGTTGAACAAGACCAGCGATATGACAAAGTGAAGTTTCATAACATTTGCTTATTGGATGAGCAACAGGACTGAGTCATCCAGCCCCGTGAGTTTATGGGTGGAGCGAGCGGGTATGCGCACGAAGTCCATCGGCTCGACGAGGGTTTCCCAAAGCTCTTTTTCATCGTAAACCACGCTGCCGGAAAGCAGTATCAGCATGGCGTTGTTCATGCTCTGGTGCTCTTTCAAAACAGCGCCTTTTTTTATCTGAATGAGGGTAGCGGAGGCTTTGTCATTCAGGACATTTTTGGTGGAGACCTCCTTTTCTGCCGGTGCTAATAATTCGAGTAAGTTCATTTGAAATAGTTTTGATAATCAGTGAGGCGTAGTCTCGTAGTTTATTCAGTTTTTTGTGTTTCACCAAATCTTCGTGCTTATAATGTTCGGGCACTTTCTTTTAGATATGAGTAACACAAGGTGTTCGACATGTTTTTTCCCTTCGCTTTTCACGTCGAAACCGAAGTTGGCGATGCGCCAGCGAAGCATCAGCAGGCGGAACGAGCCGATGAGCACGTGGGTCAGTTCCGCCGCTGGAATCTCGTCTGTGAACGCCCCGCTTTTTTGCCCCTCCTCCACGATGCGCCCGACGGCGCCGCGCATGACGGACATGAGTTGCAGGATTCGCTCGTGGACGGCGGGGCTGAACTTGAGCATGCCTTCCGAAAAAACGGCGGTCAAAAAGTGCGGGTGCGCCGCCAGGAAATCCAGTTGGCTGCCAAAAAGGCGGCGCAGCCGCACGCCGGGCGGCAATTCCGTTTGGGCGGCGATGGGCGGCAGCCGCCGCTCCATTTCCGAGTGCAGGAATTGCAGCAGGGCGGCGACGATTTCCTCCTTGTTGCCGTAGTGCCGGTACAGGGCGGACTCGGCAAAGCCCACTTTTTTCGCCAGGTTTTTGGTGGTCAAGCCGCCGATGCCTTGCTCGTTGAGGAGAGCGCCGGCGGCTTCGAGGATTTCTATTTGACGGGTCTTGATTTCCATAAGCAGATTTGTGATTGTCTAATAATGCGCATGGCGCTTTCTGGGGGACGATTATTGCTTCTGTTTTTCTCGCCGCTACCTTTTACCCTCAGGATAGAAACTGAATGAGCAGGAATGCAAGGATGGCAGCTACCATTCCGAACCCAAAAACTCGAAATGCCATCTTCAAATACTTATACTTGCTACGGAGCAACTGCCCTTGCTGATAGAGGTCGTTGATGGCATATTCCAAAACCTTTTCGTTGTCAGCCAGTATGATTTTCATATCTTGGAGGTAATTGCCAAAAGCCATTCCCACGTAATGTTTATAATCCAAAAGGGGTGTCAGTTCTTCCTTGTCGCCAGTTCCGTTCGTATGCAATGACTCGACGGATTTAAGCGCAAACAGGAGGCTGGCTATATTCGCAAGGAGCAATAAAGCTTTCGGTATTTCAGGCAGTATTTCATTGGGCGGCTGAAAACCGGTCAGGGACATGAGAGCGGAGATAATTACCGCATTGACAATAATCATGATGCGGGCTTTGCGGTCGGCATTCACAATATATCTGGCGTTGTTGGAAGATACATTGCGCAGAAGGGTTTCAGCTCTGAATTTTTCCTTTTTTTTCTCTTTTTTCATTCCACCGATTTTAGAGTCGTGAATAAATATGCCTGGTTATCCGTCGTGGATTAAGAATCCCCTCAAAATTCAATGGTAGTTCTTCGAGCGGCAGGGTTTTGAACCCTGCACTTTCGTGCCGGAAACGCAGGGTTCAAAACCCTGCCGCTACAAAATACCAGTCCGTTTTGAGGGGATTCTGGATTAATTACTCAAAAAGGCAGAGTACATCCACACCTGCTTTTCCTGCGCCCGGATATAGTCGCTCATCAGGGCATTGGTGCCTTCATCGCCCGTCTCTGCCGAGAGCGCAAGCAGTTCCCGTTGCAGCAGGATGATGGTTTTGAAGGACACCAAAATGTCTTCTACCGCCTTCCTGCCGTCGGAAACCTGCTTGCTTTCCTTGATGCCGGAAGCATTTTTATAATCGGAATAGCGGTGCCCCGGGGCATAGCCGAGGGTGAGGATACGCTCCGCCACTTCGTCAATTTTGAGCAGCAGGTCGTTGTAGAGTTCTTCGAATTTCAGGTGGAGCTCGAAGAATTTTTCGCCCTTGATGTTCCAGTGATACCCCCTGACATTTTGGTAAAAAATGGAGTAGCTCGCCAGAAGTTCATTCAGTTTGCCTGCCAGTTTTTCGGACTTTTTTGCGTCAAGCCCGATGGAACTCATGTTTTTCATGGTGGCATTTTTTTTAATTGTTTGAAAATGTTTTCCTGCTCACGCCAAGTTCGCCGGTTTCATTTTGAAAAAAGAGATACCCAGCCAAATCACGGCAGCGGTCATGGCGGCTGCGCCGATGAGCACGAAAACGGGTGGCGCTCCCAGATAGACTTCCGCCAGGATGCCCAGCGGCATGAGCATGCCCGCCAGGGCGAGCCACGAGATGGTTTTCACGTTGCGCAGCCGCTCCCCGAAGTGCAAAAGCAGGAAGCCGATGACGATGTTGAGGAAGGCGAACAAGTTGCCATGCACGTGCGCCAGCCTCGACTCGAAGTGTTTGCCGATGCCATATTGGGCAATCCATTCCTCCTTGCCGGGGGCGAAGTCTCGCAGGTAAATCAGCAGGAAGCCATAAGCCATGAAGAAGCCCATGAGCAGGAAGCCAGTTGAAAGATTGTTTTTGCCGTTCATTGCCAGTGAATTTTGATGTGAGTGAATATTCACTTCGCAAAAGTGAACGTGAGATGATTTTGGATGCAGTGACGCTTGTCACTTTGGAAAGAGAAAATGGTGATGGGAGAGGGATGGCTGGAGGTGGCAGGCAAATGCCGGGAAATTCATTTCCACAAACTGTTTATTTTCA
>CAZHLB010000408.1:0-6282 GCA_964533005.1 uncultured Saprospiraceae bacterium | reverse complement strand
TTCAATTTTTCAACGGAAACATCCAAAAACCACCTGTCAGCTTTTCGCCCAACTGTAAAGCGAGGAATGAATCATCCCGGAAAATCCCGGCAAAAAAAAAATGGCATCCCGAAAACTCGGGATGCCATTTTTTTGCCCTGGAATCTTCTTTCAAAAGACCCAGATGTAGCCGCCATCATTGCGTTTTGGCGGGTTAGACGAAGACGTGCGTTGCTTGATTTTTACTTTTTCCATGACGGGGGACGGTTTTTGAATGAGCCGGAACATCAACGCTTTTTGAGCCAGAAGCATTGTGTTTTCAGCCGTTGTGAATAGGACGATTCTAATTTCAGCAACCGAAAAAAGCTGCTGGTGTTCGGTCGTTTCGTGGTTTATAGCTCCATGAATTGGGTTGAGAAGGTTGAGGAGGTTTAGATGGTTTAGCTAAACCATCTAAACCTCCTCAACCTTCTCAACCCAATTCATGGTATGTTCATGGAAAAATTGCTTGAACAGTTGAAATCTTACCCTTCGCCGGTTCAGGAAATAGAGTCGGAAACCTTTGCCAGCAAAGGTTTGCGGCTGCTCGTCAAACGTGACGACCTGCTGCACTCGCACGTTCCCGGCAACAAGTGGCGCAAGCTGAAATACAACTTGCTGGAAGCCAGGCGCTTGGGCTACCAAAAGCTGTTGACTTTTGGCGGGGCGTACTCAAATCATTTGGCAGCGGTGGCAGCCGCCGGTTGGGAATTCGGAATTTCAACCTTGGGTGTGGTAAGAGGAGAAAAGTGTGAGCCGTTGAATCCTACTTTGAAGTTCGCAGTGCAGTGCGGGATGGAATTGGTGTTCGCAGCGAGGGCGAATTTCAGGCAAAAAAATCACAATGCCATCCTCGAAGCCATAGAATTTGATGCAAGCGAGTTTTTTGTCTTGCCGCCCGGCGGGGCAAACTGCTGGGCTTTGAAAGGTTGCGCTGAAATAATGGAAGAGGTGGAAAAACAACTCGGCGGGCTACCCGATTTCACCTGCACAGCTTGTGGCACGGGCGCAACACTGGCGGGCATTCTGGCTGGTTTGAAGGGCAGAAAAAAGGCACTCGGAATTGCCGTTTTGAAAGGCGATTTTATGGAATGCGAGGTGAAAAACCTGCTTGAAAGTTGCGGGGAAAACGTGCCTGAAAATTGGCAGGTAAACTCAGCCTATCATCTTGGCGGCTACGCAAAATTTGACGCCCGGCTGATTGATTTCATCAATGATTTCAAACGAAGCACTGGCATTTCGCTCGACCCGATTTATACCGGGAAGTTGTTTTTTGCGCTTTTTGACCTGGCGGAAAAGGGCTTTTTTGAAGCAGGTTCGACTGTTTTGGCGGTTCACACGGGCGGGTTGCAAGGGATTGAAGGGTTCAATGAGCGGCATGGTAACCTTATTACTTGATAGAACACGGATTTGACGGATGCGACGGATTTTAGACGGATTGGTACTTGTTTAAACCCGTTAAAATCCGTCGCATCCATCAAATCCGTGTTCTATCAAGTTAATGTCTGGCAATTTTGACAATCGCCACCTTTCCCTCCTGCGAAATTTTCACCCAAAAAATCCCCGCCGCCATCTCCCTCAAATCCAACGAAAACTCAGCCGCCGCCTCCCTCTTTTCCATCTCGAAAACTGGCTTCACCTGCCTGCCCAAACCATCGAAAACTGCCACCTGCATCATTCCAATCCATTGATTTTCAACAAAAACAGTCGCCTCATCCGCCGCTGGGTTCGGAAAAATTTGAACCGTTTCGCCACTCAATTCCTCGTCGCTCGCCGACGACCCGGTGGAAATGAATTTCTCATTGCTGTAGCCTGAAGACAAATTTCCTTGCACCGCTTTGACCCGGTAGAAATAGCCCATGTCTGCGAAGACGGTGAAATCGGCGTAGCTGTTCGTATTGGCAGGCAGTTCGGTCAGCTCAAAAAAATTCGAGTTGTTGTTGGTCGAGCGTTCCACGACGAAGCCGGTTTCGTTGGTGGAATTGTCCTTCCAGGTCAGTTGAATTTGTGTCTGGGAAAGTGCGCCACCGTTCAAATTGGTCGGAGCGACGAGGCTCGGAACGCCTTGACAATCATCAATTTCCACCTCTACCGAAGCGCGGACGTCTGGCAGCATCGGGTAAAAGGAATCGCCGGGGCAAGCCGTTGCGCAGCCGTCCCGATGCCCTGAAATGCGGTTCAAATTCAAGCCGGAACTGGCATGGAAGGCAGAGCCAAGCGGGTCAGCGCCAACGTCGCAGGCTTTCCAGGCGAGCAATTCAGTCAAGGTTTCAACCGCCGCCGGGGTGGGGGAGACGTTGGTGAAATCGCCCATCATGCACACGCCCATTGTGCCGCCGTTTTTCCCACAAAAATGAGCGCCTAACACGCCGTCGCCCCTGCCTTCGTAAAGCACGCCGTTTGGGTCAACCAACCAGTTGTAGCCGATGTCATCCCAGCCGTTCACGTTGACGTGAAAATCCCAAATCGAGCGCACGACTGCCGACCAATCGGTCGCCGTGTTCGTGCCTGCGGAGTGGTGAATGATGAGGTGGGTGACGTTGGTGAAAGAGGGAGAAGTTGATTTTGGGCAGTTGCCGCTGGGGCACCAATCGAGGCGGTTTTGGAAGTCAGGTTGGGGGCAAGGGCAGGTCAAATTCACCTGCGGAGAGAGGGTCTTTTCGGGGAAAATTTTGAAAAAATTTTCCCCGAAAAGACCCTCTCTCATAGCTTGTTCCGATGCGCCGGGGTTGAAAAAATGGACTTCCACGTTTTGCAACGGATGCCTTCCGGCGTAGTGAATCCTGAATTTTTTGAAGGATTTTTCAGCGAAATAAAGGCGGCTGATGAATTTGGTTTGTCCCTGCGCTGCATGTTCGTCCAACTCGATTTTGACCGGGGGAATTTTTTCGGTTTCACCTGAAAAATGAAAGAGCAATTGCTCGCTGCCGCTCCAGTTTTCTACTGACCAAACAATTGAGAAAGCCAGGAACGGCGCAGTTTCCGGCAACTGAACCTCGCCCAGCATGGTTGCCCGATGAATGGCAGAGCCGTTGGCAAGGTGAAGCTGGGCAAGGTTCATTTCGTGCGGCTCAAACTGCACGACCGCTCGCTCCTGGGCAATCAAATTCAAGCAAAAAAGACAGGCAAAAAGCAGGGTGACAAAATTTTTCATGCGGCAAAAATTGGAGGTGAAGATTGGCAAATCAGGGTGGCGTCAAAATTATGCGGCAGGTTGGAAAAACGAGGGTGAAGTTTTATTTGGCAGCGGAAAAGCAGGACAGCATTTTCCTTTTTCCTGGCAATTTTCAGCCAGTTGGCAGCCTGTTTCGCCGGGCAGTTTTCCATTTGAAAATAGCTTTCTTTGCACCGCTTTGACGAAGCCTGAAGGCGAATTTTAGCGCAGGGTTGTGCTGCCAGATTTCCGAAATCTTGAAGATTTCAGAAATCTAAGTCCTTCCCTCCGCCAAATTCCGGCTGGCTAAAAACTAAACATCCGATGATTAAAATTCTCGCCAACGACGGCATCCATCCCGACGGAAAATTGCTCCTCGAAGAGGCAGGCTACACGATAGAAACGACCAAAGTAGCGCAGGAAGATTTGCACAAAGTCCTTCCCGAATACGACGCCATCATCGTGCGCAGCGCCACGAAAGTGCGCCAGGATTTGATTGACGCTTGCCCCAATCTCAAAGTGATTGCCAGGGGCGGCGTCGGCTTGGACAACGTGGACGCAGAATACGCCCGCAGCAAAGGCATCCAGGTTTACAACACGCCCAACGCTTCGTCGAGAGCAGTGGCGGAACTGGCTTTTGCGCACATGTTTTCCCTCGCCCGAATGCTCAACCAGTCGAACCGGGAGATGCCAACCAAGGGCGACACGGATTTTGACAAGCTGAAAAAAACCTTCTCCGCCGGCATCCAGCTTCGCAACCGGACGCTCGGCATCATCGGCTTCGGGCGCATTGGGCAGGAAGCTGCCCGCATCGGCATGGGCTTGGGAATGAAAGTGCTGGCTTGCGACTTGGTGGTGAACGAGGCGGACATTGACATCAACGTTTTCAAAAGCGAAGACATCAGCCTGTCAGTTCGGGTGCAGACGAGCACTTGGGATGAGGTGATTCGCAAGTCGGATTTCATCACCCTGCACGTTCCCGGCGGCGCAAAGGCGCTCATCGGCGAGGCAGAATTTGCCAAAATGAAGGACGGCGTGATGGTCATCAACACCGCTCGTGGCGGCACGATTGATGAAGACGCTTTGCTGGCTGCGCTCAACAGCGGCAAGGTCGGCGGCGCAGGATTGGACGTTTTTATGAACGAGCCGACGCCTCGCAAAGAATTACTCGAACATCCCCGCATTTCCAAGTCGCCACACATTGGCGGCTCGACGGCGGAGGCACAATCTTACATCGGAATGGAACTGGCGGAGTTGATTATCAGCTACTTCGGCGAGCAGTAATGGAGGGCAAACCTTTCCGAAAGTTTGAAACTTTCGGAAAGGTGAGTCGAAACAAAAAAGGAGCGGTGTTTCACCGCTCCTTTTTTGTTTCAGGAATTTGAAGCCCAGCCCAGTCCAGTCAGCACTTCAAGTGCTGACTGGACTTTCGGAAACCCTATTTCTTCCCGCCGGTAATTTCCTTCAACTGTTTCAGTGCCCCCACCGCCTCCTCGTTTGCCGGGTCGAGCGCCACCGACTTTTCATACCAGACAATCGCCCCTGGTAAATCTTCATGCTGCGAAGCGTAATAGCCGATGAAATTATAAGCTTCCACGAGTTGCTTTTTGTACTTCTCCGGGTCGGCAGAGGCAAGCTCGATGTATTTTTCATAGAATGGTTTTGCCAGATAATTCACCCTGTCAGGGTCGAGGCGGTTGTTGGCTCTGGCTCGCATCATCCAGCCGGTGGCGTAGGTCGGTTGCTTTTCGGTCAGCTTGGCGAAGGTGCTGTCTGCCTCGGCATTTTTGTTTTGCTGGTACTGCGCCATGCCGAGGTAGTACCAATCCTGGTTGGTCGTTTTGCCGCTGGCAATCTTGGTCACGTAGGCTTTTTCAGCTTCCTGCCAGTTCTTGTTTTCGTAGTAGGCTTTTGCGATAAAATCATGCACCTCGGTGCGGGTGCTGTCCAGTTCGAGCACCTTTTTGTAGTTCGTAACGGCAGCTTCGACGTTGCCGATTTTGGAGGCGGCTTTTGCATAATATTCGTAGTCGGAAGCATAAATCGGGCGGTTGCCTGCGTGTTTGAAAAACAGCCCCGACATCTCGAAGGACTTCTGAAAATCGCCTTCCTCGAAATAAGCCCAAGCCAGCCAGCGGTGCATCGGGTAATAATGCGGGTCTTGTTCCAGCACGGTGTAAGCTTCCTGGATTGCACGTTTGTAGTCCTTCGCCTGGAAAGTGAGGAATTTCACGAGTCGGGCACGTTGCTCCACGTCGTTGCCAACGAGCGAAACGTACTTCTCCAGCAGCGGCGTGACTTTGCTAAACTGCCCTTTGGCGAAATAAATCTGGTACAAATCCTTGTACGCAGGCGCATAATCCGGGAACAACTGAATCACGCCTTCCAACTGCTCCGTCGCCACGTCGGAGATGTTGTTTTTGTAGTAGGCACGGGCGATTTTCATCAGGATTTCGGGGTTGTTTTTGTCTTTGTTCGACGCCAGTTCATAGCTGCTGAGGGCGTCGCCGACCTGACCTTTTGCAAGGTAGGCATCGCCGAGTTGGACAAACGCCTTGGCGTTTTTGGTGTCCAAATCTCTCGCTTCTGTGAAAGCCTGGATGGCTTTGTCGTAATTGGGAAAACGGCTGGTCAGGTAAGCCTCGCCGATGAGCGAATGCACGAAAGCCTTCTCTTTATCGCCAGCGGCTCGAAGGGCTTTGCCAAAGGATTTGTCGGCTTCCGACTTCATGTTTTTATCCAACTGAATCGTGCCGTTGCCGACGTGTGCAAAATAGCTGTCGGGGTTGGCTTCCCTGGCTTTGTTGTAAAACCATGCGGCGCTGTCCGATTTCTCATCGTGGTAAGCCATCTCGCCCAGATAGTACCAGGCGCCAGCGTCTTTTGGATTTTTTTGCAGGATGATTTGGAAGACCTTCCGGGCGGCGGGGACATTGTCGTTGTCCAGCAGGGCAAGACCTTCCTTGATGGATTGGGAAAATGCGAGTTGGCAAGTGAATGCCAGGAATAAGACGGAGATGATGATTTTCATTTTTTAGAGGATTTTTTAGTCCAAAACGTCGGCAGGGTTCAAAACCCTGATGATTACTCATAGAATAGCTTTCTATTTC
>CAZHLB010000407.1:0-6287 GCA_964533005.1 uncultured Saprospiraceae bacterium | reverse complement strand
AGATTGCAGGCGCTACGATGCGGTGCATATTCATGCCTGGTGGAACCTGCCTGCCATTTTTGCCGCACTGATTTGCTGGCTGCGTGGCGTGAAGCCAGTCTTGTCGCCAAGGGGGATGTTGAGCGATTTCACTTTCGAGAAAAATCACTCCTCGGCAAAAGGCATTTTCCACCGCACGGTGGGTAAGTTTTTGCTGCGCAACACACGTTTGCACCTGACTTCGGAAGCGGAAAAACAGGAGAGTACAGGCATCGGGGCGTCAAGTTTTGTTTTGCCCAACTTCATCCAAACAGCAAATGGACAGGCATTGCGAGCGCCTGAGAATGAGGTTTTTACCCTCTTTTTCCTTTCCCGCATCCACCCAAAAAAGAACCTCGAAAACCTGCTCGAAGCCTTGAGCCAGGTCACTTTCGACTTCCGTTTTCAGGTCGCAGGTATGGGCGAGTCAGCCTATTTGGATGATTTGAAAAAGCTGGCGGTAGAAAAAGGCTTGGCTGAAAAAATCGAATGGCTCGGTGAATTGCACGGCGAGGAAAAATTCAGGCGTTACGCTGCGGCGGATTTGTTCGTCTTGCCTTCGTTCAATGAAAACTTCGCCAACGTGGTCATCGAGGCGCTTTCGGCGGGGACGCCGGTGCTGGTTTCGGAGGAAGTCGGGCTTGCCAACTACGTGAAGGACAATGAGTTGGGGTGGATTTGCAAGACGGGAGCAGGTGAAATTGCCGAGGCATTGACGGCAGTTTTTGAGCAAAAAAACAAGAGCCAGGAAATCCGTCGAAAAGCGCCGGGCATCATCGAACAGGATTTTTCGCCAAAGGCTTTGACTGAAAAATACGTGCTGGAATATCAACGCCTGAAAGAAAATGCTTGAGCAAATTCTCATTTCCACCGATGTCAATCACCAATCACCAATCACCAATTACCAATCACTATTTTCATTTGTCATCCTGACTTTCAACGAGGAACATCACCTGCCCCGCCTGCTCGAATCCATCGCCCCGCTGCAAGCTCCCATTTTCATCCTCGACAGCGGCAGCACCGACCGGACGCTCGAAATCGCTGAAATTAACGGGGCTGTCACCGAATATCATCCGTTTGAAAACCATCCTCTTCAATGGGATTTTGCCTTGCGCACCTTCGCCGTCGAAACGCCTTGGACGATTGGCTTGGACGCCGACCAAATCGTCACCCCGGAGTTGCTGGAAATGCTCAAAAACTTCGACGACTCGGCAATCCCCGCCTCGGTCAACGGCATTTTTTTCAACCGGAAAAATTATTTCAAAGGCAAGTGGATTCGCCACGGCGGGTATTTTCCAAAATACTTGCTGAAAATGTTCCGCACCGGCGCCGGTCATTCCGACCTGAACCAAAACATGGATCACCGCTTCGTCGTGCCAGGCGAAACGATGGTTTGGAAGACCGGCTATCTCATCGAGGAGAACTTGAAGGAAAACGACATCGAGTTTTGGATTGCTAAACACAACAGGTACAGCACTTTGCAAGCACGGGAAGAAATCGAGCGAAAAACGGGCGCTCGCAGCAACGGCATCCAGCCCAAGCTGTTCGGCAATCCCGACCAGCGCATCGCCTGGTTTAAAAATCACTGGTTCAATGCGCCGCTTTTTGTGCGACCGATGCTGTATTTCACCTGGCGATACGTGTTCAAGCTGGGTTTTCTGGACGGCAAGCAGGGTTTCATTTTTCACTTCCTGCAAGCCTTTTGGTACCGCTTGATTATTGACATAAAAATTGACGAACACCAAATGAAGAAGTGATAGGTGATTGGTGACTGGTGATTGGTGAATGGGCAGCCCAGTCACCAATCACTAGTCACCAATCACCTATCACCAAAACACCATCAGAAAATGTACACACTGGGCATCAATGCTTATCATGGGGACGCTTCCGCCTGCATTTACAAAGACGGCGAACTGATTGCCGCAACGGAAGAAGAACGTCTGCTTCGGGTGAAACACTGGGGCGGGCTGCCGGTCGAGGCGGTCAAATTTTGTCTGGACGAGGCAGGTATCCGCTACGAAGACGTGGACGTGATTACCATTTCCCGCGACCCGTGGGCGAAGTTCACCAAGAAAGTCCTCCACGCCTTGCGCAGCCGCAATGCATTAGGCGCTGTCAAAAACAAGGCGCAACACATCGGCGGTTTTCGCACCATCAAAGAAGACGTCGCCCACGCCATCGGGCTGAACGGGACGCCGGTGAAAGCGAAGGTCAAGTACATCGAACATCACCGCAGCCACATGGCAAGCGCCTTTTTTGTCTCGCCTTTCGAGGAAGCAGCCATCCTGTCCGTTGACGGCATGGGCGACTTCACCTCGACCATGCGGGGCTGGGGCAAGGGCAACAAAATCCATGTGATTGACAGCGTTTCGTACCCGCACTCGCTTGGATTTTTCTACTCGATTTTCACGCAGTTCCTCGGCTTCCCACACTATGGTGACGAGTACAAAGTGATGGGTCTTGCGCCTTACGGCAAACCGGAATTGACCGACCTTGTTTGGGACGTTATACGCCTGAAAAGCAATGGTTTATTCGAGCTGAACCTCGACTATCTAAGCCGTTGGCAGCAAGGCGATTGGGTGCGGTTTGAAGATGGCATTCCCGTCATCGAGCCGCAGTACAGCGAATATTTTGTCAAAAAATTCGGGCAGCCCCGGCAGAAAAACGAGCCGCTGACCGACTTCCACAAAAACCTGGCAACCTCGGTTCAGCGGGTGTGCGAGCAGGTGATTTTTCATCTGGCGGAAGACTTGCATAAAAAAACCGGGCTGAAAAATCTCTGCATCACCGGCGGCGTGGCGCAGAACTCGGTGGCGAATGGCAAGGTGGTGGAAAACACTTCCTTCGAGCGACTTTTCGTGCCGCCTGCCGGTCACGACGGCGGCACGTCGGTTGGCTCGGCGCTCTATTTTTATCACCACGATTTGGACAAGCCCCGCTCGCCGTTCAAGCACGAGGCGTTCACCGGCGCAAGATTTTCCAACGATAAAATCGAGGAGTACCTGAACACCAGAGACTTATCTGAGTTTCAGGTAAGAAAATATCCCGACGAACAACTATTTGAAGTGGTGACCGACTGCCTGTTGCAAGCGGGAGTGGTCGGTTGGTACCAGGGTCGTGCGGAATTCGGGCCTCGTGCGCTCGGCAACCGTTCCATCATCGTTGACCCTCGCCGAACCGACGCCAAGGACTTGCTGAACGCCAAAATCAAGCGCCGGGAAAGCTTCCGCCCATTTGCTCCTTCGATTTTGAAAGAATGCACCGCCGAGTATTTCGAGCGGGAAGACGACGTGCCTTACATGGAAAAAGTGTTCCTCATCAAGCCCGAAAAGCGAAGCCTCATACCCGCTGTCACTCATGTGGACGGCACTGGCAGGCTGCAAACGGTGGAACAAAAACATGCCCCTCGCTATCATGCTTTGATTTCAACTTTTCACAAAAAATCAGGCGTACCGATTTTGCTGAACACGTCTTTCAATGAAAACGAGCCTATTGTGAACACACCCGAACATGCGCTCGAATGTTTCCTGCGGACTCAAATGGACATGCTGGTCTTGGAAAATTTTGTGGTGAGCAGAAGACCATTGCTTTAGCATCCAACTCTGCAAGAAACTTGTCGGACACTCGCATCTTTCAAGGAAAGATTCTACATTTGCCGCTCACTCCTGCTAAAATCTGCTCTTCGAAAATCGATTAATTGCTCTGGTTCAAAACCTCATTCAACAAAAACCGTATTACTTCATTTTAAGGCATTTCCCTTCCAAACTCAAGTACAAAAACAACTTTTGGAAACTCCACAAAGGATTTCTCCAGCAATGTTAGAGCAAACTCAACCCTTTGTCTCCAATATGAAAATATCCATCATTACAGTCAGCTTCAACAGCGCAAAAACCATTGAAGACACCATTCAATGTGTGCTGAACCAGACGTACAAAAACATTGAATACATCGTGGTGGACGGAGCGTCCAAAGACGAAACCCCCCACATTATTCAAAAGTACCAAGAGCAAATCACCAAAGTCATCAGCGAACCTGACTACGGGATTTACGATGCTATGAACAAAGGCATCCGCGCCGCCACTGGCGACGTGATTGCCTTCCTGAACGCAGACGACAGCTACGTCAGCAACAGAGTCCTGGAGCGGGTAATCCAAGCTTTCCAGGAGCACGACACCGACTCGGTTTACGGCGACCTCTGCTACGTGAGCGAGGAGAACACCAACGAAATTCTCCGCTACTGGAAAGCAGGAACCTACACCGAAACGAGCTTTTTGAATGGCTGGATGCCGCCCCACCCCACCTTTTTCGTGAAAAGGTCGGTGTTGGAAAAATACGGAATCTTCGACCCGACTTTCCGCCTGTCCGGCGATTACGAACTGATTTTGCGCTTGCTCTACAAGCACAAAATCTCAGCACATTACATCCCCTTCTGCATGGTGAAAATGCGCATTGGCGGCAACGGCAACAAGTGGATTGAAAACCGCCTGATGTCCAACCTGGAAGACCGGCTCGCCTGGAAGAAAAACAAGCTGAAGTTCAGGCTGTACACGCCTTATCTGAAGCCGATGCGGAAGATTTTCCAGTTCGCCAAAATGCATCCGAAGGCAGCATTTTTGACCTGATTTCGGATTAGCAAGTTGTTTTTTTGAATTGAAAAAGCCCTGCGGCGTTACGCTCGCAGGGCTTTTTTTTTGCCGAAAAAGACCTGTCAGCACTTCAAGTGCTGACAGGTCTGGGTGCTTTTTCAAACCTCTTTCGTCAAAAATTCATCCACCGCCTTCGCCGCATCCCGCCCTTCCTGGATTGCCCAAACGACCAGCGACTGACCCCGGCGCATGTCGCCTGCGGCAAAAATTTTGGGCAGGTTGGTACGGTAATCTTTGGCTTGCACGTTGCCACGCTGGTCTCTTTCCAATCCCAGTTCCGCCAGCGAACCTTCCACCTGCGGATAGACAAAACCGGCAGCAATCAGCGCCAGGTCGCACGGGATTTCCCGCTCGGTGCCTGGGATTTCTTCAAACTTACCTTGTTCCCAGCGAATCGAACCCAAACGCAATGCCTTCACCTGCCCATTTTCACCCAAAAATGCTTTCGTTGAAATCGCCCACTCTCGCTCGCAGCCTTCCTCGTGGGACGAGGAAGTTCTGAGCATCATTGGCCAAAGTGGCCAAGGCGTGTTTTCGTGCCGGTTTTCCGGCGGTTTGGGCAGCAGCTCGATTTGAGTTATTGACAAAGCGCCATGCCGGTTGGATGTTCCGACGCAATCCGCCCCCGTGTCGCCGCCGCCAAGCACGACGACGTGTTTGCCTTTGGCGCTGATTTTTTCGCCTTCCGGCAAAGTGTCGCCTGCGACGAGGCGGTTGTTTTTTTCCAAAAACTCCATCGCAAAATGGACGCCTTGCAAATTTCTTCCAGGCAGCGGCAAGTCCCTTGCAATGGTCGAGCCGCCGCAAAGCACTACCGCATCGTGCTCGCCTACCAGTTTGCTGGCATCCAAATTCACGCCCACGTTAGCATTGGCAACGAAGCGAATGCCTTCCGCCGCCATTATTTCCAGCCGCCGCTCGATGACGTTTTTTTCCAGTTTGAAATCGGGAATGCCGTAACGCAGCAAGCCGCCGATGCGGTCGGAACGCTCGAAAACGGTGACGGAATGACCTCGTTTGTTCAGTTCCACCGCCGCCGCCAAGCCAGCGGGGCCCGAACCAACCACCGCCACTTTTTTGCCGCTGCGTAAAAGGGGAGGCTGAGGCTGAATGTAGCCCCGCTCGAATGCGACTTCGGCAATTGTCTTCTCCACGTGCTCGATGGCAACGGCAGGTTGGTTGATGCCAAGCACACAAGCCGCTTCGCAAGGTGCGGGGCAAATGCGCCCGGTGAATTCAGGGAAAGGGTTGGTTGACAACAAGATACGAGTCGCTTCCTCCCAATTTTCCCGATAAACGGCGTCGTTGAATTCGGGAATCACGTTGCCCAGCGGGCAGCCGTTGTGGCAAAACGGGACGCCGCAATCCATACAGCGGGACGCTTGCACGATGGTTTTTTCCAACGGAAAATCCTCCTGGATTTCCCGATAATCCAGAAGCCGCTCTTCGACGGGGCGGCTTTTTGGCAGTTCACGGGTGTGTTTCAGAAATCCTTTTTGGTCGCCCATGTTGGTTGAAAAAATTGAAAGCCGAGCCGAAAGCTGACAGGTGGAAAACGGGTTTTTGGAGAGAAAAAAAAATTGGGATGTTTCATTTGTCGGTTGACAAAGAGGTTCTCCTAAA
>CAZHLB010000406.1:0-6304 GCA_964533005.1 uncultured Saprospiraceae bacterium | reverse complement strand
GCAATTTATAAGCTGAGTTTTCTCAGCTTCGAAAGAGAAAATTAGCGCTTGGAAAACCGGGCGCTAATTTTTTAACTTTGCGAATACAGAAATCTACATATTTAGATGTAGGTAAAAAATGGTAACGACATGACACTTCAAATCAAATCTCTCGATGAATACAAAGCTGCCTACCAAAGCAGCGTGGAAAACCCGGAAGCGTTCTGGGCTGCCCAGGCGGAAACCTTCACCTGGCGCAAAAAATGGGACAAGGTTCTCGAATGGAATTTCAAAGAGCCAGACGTGGACTGGTTTCTGAGCGGCAAACTGAACATCACTGAAAATTGCCTCGACCGGCATCTCGCCACTCGGGGCGACCAGGTTGCCATTCTCTGGGAGCCGAACGACCCGGCAGCGCCGGTTCGCAAATTGACCTACCGGCAACTTTACGAGGAGGTTTGTAAAACAGCTAACGCTTTGAAAGCCAATGGGGTAGGGAAGGGCGATCGGGTATGTTTTTACATGCCGATGGTGCCGGAACTTGCCATCGGCATCCTCGCCTGCGCCCGAATCGGGGCGGTGCATTCGGTCGTTTTTGCCGGTTTTTCCGCCAACTCGCTGGCTGACCGCATCAAGGATGCCACCTGCAAAATGGTCATTTGCTCGGATTACAACGACCGGGGCACAAAGCATATCCCAGTCAAAACCGTTGTGGATGAGGCACTTGCGATGGATTGCGACAGCGTCGAAACCGTCCTCGTTCACCAGTCCATCGGCGACGGCGTGAACATGGTTCCCGGCAGGGACAAATGGTGGCACGACGAGGTCAACCACCAATCTCCCGAATGCCCCGCCGAGGTGATGGACAGCGAAGACATGCTTTTCATCCTCTACACTTCCGGCTCGACGGGCAAGCCGAAGGGCGTGGTTCACACCTGCGGCGGCTACATGGTTTATACCTGCTTTTCGTTCCGCAATGTTTTCCAGTACCAGGACGGCGATGTTTATTGGTGTACGGCTGACATCGGCTGGATTACCGGGCACTCGTATATCGTTTACGGGCCCCTGCTCGCAGGCGCAACGACGGTCATGTTCGAGGGCATTCCGACCTATCCCGACCCGGGTCGTTTTTGGCAAGTCATCGAAAAACACAAAGTCAATATTTTTTACACCGCCCCGACCGCCATCCGTGCGCTGATGGCTGCCGGCGACCAATGGACGGAGGGTCACGACCTCAGTTCCATCAAAACCCTCGGCACGGTCGGCGAACCCATAAATGAGGAAGCTTGGCATTGGTACCATGACAAAATCGGCAAAAGCAAAGCCCCAATCGTGGATACCTGGTGGCAAACGGAGACCGGCGGCATTCTCATCACGCCGCTGCCGAACATCACCGATGCGAAACCAGCTTACGCTTCGTACCCGATGCCAGGCGTCCAGCCGGTGCTGGTTGACCAAAGTGGGAATGTCATCGAAGGGAACAATGTCGAGGGAATGCTTTGCATCACTTTTCCCTGGCCTTCCATGCTCCGCACGACTTACGGCGACCACGAGCGTTGCAGGCAGACCTACTTCGCCACGTTCAAGGATAAATATTTCACCGGCGACGGCGCTCGCCGGGACGAGGACGGTCGCTACCGCATTATCGGCAGGGTGGACGACGTCATCAATGTTTCCGGGCATCGAATCGGAACGGCAGAGGTGGAAAATGCCATCAACCAGCACAAAAACGTGGTGGAAAGCGCCGTCGTTGGTTATCCGCACGACATCAAAGGGCAGGGAATTTATGCCTACGTCATCCTCAACCATCAGGTGAGCGACCCGGTGGTTTTTGAGAAAGAAGTGCGTGAAGTCGTTGCTCGTGAAATCGGCGCAATTGCGAAGCCCGACCTGATTCAAATTGTGCCGGGTTTGCCAAAAACCCGTTCCGGGAAAATCATGCGCCGCATCCTGCGCAAGGTCGCCGAAGGCGACACGAGCAACCTCGGCGACGTGACGACTTTGCTCAATCCGGAGGTGGTGGACGCCATCAAAACGGGGGCGAAAGTGGCGGTCAAGGCATAGCCAAAGGCTACCTGAAAATAGAAAAGCCGTCCCGAGTTATCGAGACGGCTTTTCCATTTTTACCCAAAAAAAATCGGGAAGCGGCTGCAGCAGCTTCCCGAACCAAATGAAGATTACCAAGCATTTTCCGTGGCGTCACGTACAATGTGGTGTCAACGTGAAGGTTTGAGTTTGACTGACAAGTCTGGTAAATAAAAAACGGATAGTCAGTTAACAGTGCAGCCTAAAACTGCGCCAGTGTAAAAAAACGGATAGTCAAATAAATAAGAGCAGTGGGCTTGTCAGCACTCAAAGCAAATTGGATAGTCAGATTTCATAAGAGCAGAGAAGCTCGAAAACAAAAAAATAGCCGGTTTCAAATTGAGTAAATTAGTGTGTTTGATTGTCAGTTCTCCTTAAGAAAGATGCGTCGGCGTTTGAAGAAAATTTTGTGTTAGTCAGCAGTCCCTTATTCGAAAAAATTAGCTCGTCAATTAGCCGGAAACCATGTGCGTCGAAGCAATTTCAAGCGACTATTTTTTCAGCCAAACCACATCAGCCTGAAATTCCTCTTGGTTTTCCAATTCCAGAAAAAACTCCCCGGTGTAGATGTGATTGAAGTTGAGTTGCTCCCTCAGCACCTCGAATTGCGCTTCATTTTCCACGAAAGCCGCAATCCAGTCAATGGCTTGCAAACGGTTTTGAAATTGCTTTTTCATGGCTGTCAATTTTAGCTTGTTAAGTCTGTCAGTCCCTTTGAAAAAAAAAGAAAGGTTTTCCGTCGCACGTAAAAAATTAGTGTTTAGTCAAAGCCAGCGAAGGGGCATTTTCTTGAACCCCGGTTTAAAAAAATAGCTTGAGCCAACCTCAAAAAATCTTGTAAAATGTTGGCTGATAATTGATTGTGTTCTCGCCATGTGCCTGGCTGCCAAAGAGGACAAAAAGAAAAAAGTAGTTTTGTGCTTATTTGTTATCCTCTGTTGCTCTGATTCACCAAGTAGTGTCTTGTGTTTAAATGCCTGAAAAAAACGTGTCAATTTGTTTGGTACGAGCCAGTCTAAAAGCAGTTGTTTGTGTTTAAAAACTCTAAAAAAAACGTGTTCATTTGTTCAGTTCGAGCCGGCTAAAAAAGCAGTGTTTTGTGTCCAAAAAGCCCTTAAAAAAGAAGTGTTTATCTGTCTGGTTAAGTCAATTCAAAATAGTCGCCAAAGCATTTTCGCCTCGGCAGGGAATGCGGAAGTCTTTTCGATTTTGCAGATTATCCTTTCAGTTGGGTAAGAAAAAATTCTTGGCAGCGCTTCTGGTCAGAGAATGCAAATACAGTTGTGTCTAAGCGCAGGAACATCGAAAATCGGTTGGGGACATGAAGATTGTTCGCAGATTGGGGGAACGAAAAATTTTAGTTGTCCTCTTCAGTTTTGGCAGGTTTGCCGGTCGTGTAGTTGTCGCTGACGAGCTGTTTATGATTGCCGGGAGCTTTTTTGTGTCGGCTTTTCTTTCAAGCCTTATTGTTTTGACAACGCAAAGGTATGCACGGATTATCCGCTGGTTAAAATTGAATATTGCGCTTTGATTTGTGGCAGGGGTATTTATTTTTGCCAAACACTCGCTCCGAACTTCTTTCCTGTTGCAATTTTTAATTCTATCCCACTCAAAGGCTTCACAAAAACGCTAATTTCCCATGAAATACAGCGAAACATGGATTATCAAAAATTATTTTTCGATTTCCTAAAAGCGCATTTACCGAAAGAAAAAATTTTGGTGGATGAGTTGGAGAAGCACTTGCACGTCAGTAAGGACGGAGCTTACCGGCGAATTGGCGGCAGAACGGCGCTCACTTTGCAAGAGGCGATGGAGTTGGCAAAAGCTTTAAATCTTGATTTTGCTGACTTTGTCGGCATGGCGCCAGGCAAAATGATATTCGACCACCTCAGCTCTGGAGTGAAGAATGGTACAGATACCGCATATCCCAGCTATTCCGATTTCGTCCGGCAAATTTCACCACGCCACATCACCGTCCTGACAAGCATCATCCCTACCATTCACCTCTGCGATTTTCCCGACCTGTATTTTTTCTACCAGTTTTTCACAGAAAAAACCAGCCTTGCCAATCCGGAATTGAAGGATGTTGATTTCTCGTTCGACTTGCCGATGAAGGAAAAAATGCTGAAAGGCATGGAGGAATTGCAGGGCTATTTTTTCAATACGCCTACCACGGAAATATTCTGGATTGAAGCGATTGACAGCCTTTTGAAGCCCATCTTTTATTACCATGAAACGGACGCTTTTCGGGAAAAGGAAACCGTATCCAAACTGCTTCGCCAAATGCGGCTGTTCATTGACAACTTGGAAAAAATGGCTGCCGCCGGGAAAAAATTGCGCCTCGATGAAGACAGGGATGCCGACCGACCCCATTTCGAATTATACTTCACGGAGGTGCCCCTGATGGAAAGCACTACAATTTACACCCATGACAAAGGCAAGTTCGTGGTTCACCGGCTCAATGGCTTGAACCTGATTTCAACTGCCGACACTGCCTACATCCGAAACATTGAGTCGCTGGCGGAAATTTTGAAAGACAAGTCCACAAACGTCACCGTCGGCGGTGAAAAAACCCGCCTGCAATTTTTCAATACGATGCGCCGCCGCCTGGATTTGGTGCGCAGAAAAGTGGAAAGTTCTCACCTTGAATTGTCGCCTGTCGAGGCTTAGTAAACCTTTGGAGAGAGGTGTTTTTCGAGAAAAGTTTTGGAAAAATTTTTCCCGAAAAACACCTCTCTCCATTTAGTTCTACTGCATCATCTCCATCCCTTCCGTGCTCATCTTCGTGTTCTTGCGCTTGAAAAGAGAGGTATCCATTTTGCCAAAACGATAGGAAAAATTCACCCGAACGACCTGCGGGTCACGCACTCGCCAAGTGTCCTGGACATAGCCGGTGGCTTCCGTGTGTGTGCCGTTTTTGCGGGTGCGAAAAATGTCTTGAATATTGATGGTGATGGTGGCTTTTCGTTTCAACAAGTCCTTGCGCAAAGCAGCGTCCATGAACCAATTGGCAAGGGTGTAGCCTTGCGCAGTGTTCGTCGAACCTCCCCAGTGACCGCCGCCACCACCGCCGCCTCCGCCAAAACGACCGCCGCCGCCGCCACCCGAAGGTGAAAAAGCTGCCTTGCTGCGATACTCCCCGGTCAGTTGAAGGGTGAAATTAGCAGGCAAACGGAGCGACAGATTTTCCTTGACAAACCAGGTGAACTGCTCATTTATCAAGCCTGCCTGCACGTTGGAGGCGTCCACTTCGGAGTTGTACATGTTGATATTCGAGGTCAGTTCGACGATTTTCCAGAAGGTGTTCCGCAAGGTGAATTCCATGCCGTAAGCCTTGCTGCTGTTGGCGTTGCGGTACGTCCAGAGATTCACGCCGGGCACATCGGTCTGCTCGGAATAGCGGGTGATGAGGTCGGTGGCTTGTTTGTAGTAAATCGAAACCACCAGGTTGTGACCTTGCTTGAAAATGTTTTGATAGCTGATTTCCAACGAGTTGGTGAATTCGGGCAGCAAATGGGGATTGCCCTGTTGTATGTTTAGTGAGTCAGAAAAATCGGTAAATGGCATCAACTGGAAAAAATTAGGGCGGTTGATGCGCCGGGAATAAGAGAGCTGCACATTGTCTTCCTCATTCAATTTTCTCGTAAGAAAAATGCTGGGGAACAAGCTGAGCGGGTAGTCATTGCTGAATGTCGTGTCGCCCATTTCCGGCAGCATGCCAGTGTATTTGCTGCTCTCGGCACGAAGCCCCACTTGATAGCCCCACTTGGGAAACGAGTGGCTGAACGTGCCGTAAGCCGCATAAACATTGTCCTCGTAGCTGTACCTATCGAATGGCGACGGAATTAGTTTCTCTTCCCGGTAGGTGTAGTTGTTGTTCTCCTGCTGGCGCAAAGCGGCACGTGCGCCTACTTCCAGTTTGATTTTATCGGAAATCGGCTCGACCCAATCCGTCTGGAGGGTGATAAATTCTGAGCTGCCGTCATTTTCCTGGCGCTCATTCGAAGGGATGGAATTGCCCTCGTAAGTCGTTTCAAAATTGCCGCCACCGTCGTTTTTCATTCGGTTGTAATTGATGTCCGCCGTCCACTCTTTGCCTTCTTTTGGGAAAAGATGTTTGTAGAGCAACGAGCCGCCGAGGTTGCGGAAATTCCGCTCCGTTTCTGAATTCCTCTTTGAAATAGCCGTGATGCCAAAAGCCTCGTTCCGAATATTTATCTCGTCCTCCGGGTTGAAATGC
>CAZHLB010000405.1:1255-6311 GCA_964533005.1 uncultured Saprospiraceae bacterium | reverse complement strand
TGTTAGCTTGTTCGGCTTGCAATCGCCATGTGCTGCCGTTGGCGGGGCGCAGAAATGTTTGCCGCTCGCCTTTTTTTAGGAAAAAATCTCCGGTGTGCTCCACCTGGTCGTTTTCCAAAATTTCGAAAAAATGCGCCTTGCTCATGTCAGCGCCGCCATCGTTTTCGAGGGCAAGTATGACCGTTCCATCCACACATTCCGCAGAAGCACGGAGGTGGGCGAGCGGCAAAACAGGCGCACAAACTGTTTCGGTTAAAATGTTGGAGCGAATGCAAACGGCTCGCCCCAATTCGGCGTCGCAAGCAGGTTTTACCAAAAAATGCAGGTCGCCGCATTGGTTTGGCTCGACCAATCCAATTGGGAAGCGGAAGCGATTGCCGCCCAGCGACTGCATCCCAGAAGCAGTGCTTTGAAATAGGAGCGCCTCGTCCAGTTCAACTTCGATGGCGGCATTTTCGGCGTTTGCCGTGCCGGGATTGCACCAGCGCAAGGCGACCGTTGTTTCCTGGCAGCGACGCAGGCGACCGGCGCTCACATCGAGTGTCAACGCCGGGCAGAGGCGAAGGGCTTGAGCGGCGAGGTCGGTTTCAACAATTTGGTGATGTGCGCTAACCTGCACCTGGCCGGGGCAAATTTTCCAGAGCGAATTGGGCAAAACGGCATCCACCTGGTAGCTGCCCGGCTCGACGCCGATGCTGAATTGCCCGGTTTCATCGGAGTTACCGAAGAAAGTGCCTTTTTGGCCAGTCGCTCGCAGAAGCCAATATTTCAGCGAAGATTCGGAGGAGTCGGCGGCGCAGGATTTATTTTCATCAAAAAACAGCCGCCCCTGCAACACGGATGGAGAGAGCCAGCCGAGGCTGTCGAATTTGGCGAGGAAAAAGTCTTCGAAGTTGCCGAAGGAAACGTATGGCTCGAGCATTCCTGCTGCAATGATGCCTCCATCTTGGGTGGGGCAGAAGGTTCGGTAAAGGTGTACGTCTTTTCCGTGTGGATACACCGTTTTTTCCCATTTCAATTCGCCAGTTGGACTGACACAGGCAACATAAAGCGGTGTTCCTTTGTCGTAAGCCTCCCAATAGTAATACCCAGCGAAGAAAAAATTTCCGGTTTGGGAAAGGTAAAAATGAGCGTACCGATGGTCGTCCAGCCTTGGGTCAGGCAAATCGTCGCCGAAGTGCATTTCTTTGAACCAGAGTGTGTCCAATTCCTGGTTGGTTTTCAAAATGCCAATGTTTGTTCTGGGTGAGTTGATAATAAACGGCTGCGGGTCGTAACGAGCGATGAAAGCGAAATTGCTGTCGCTGGTCTGAAACATATCGCTAATCCGCATCCCGTAGGCAATCTCTTCCTTGCTCCAAAGCAGGTTGCCTTGTTTGTCAATTTTTGAGATGATAGTTCCAAAAGGACAACAGTAATTTCCACCGAACAACAACCAGCCCTCTCCGACCTCGAAAGCCTTAAATGGCGCCCAACCCTGGAACGTTTTTGTCCACAAAACCTCACCATTTACGGATAGAAGGGCTGCTCCGCCTCTGCTACCAGTTCCACTCCCAGTGAATAAAAATGACCCGTCGGCATTCAAAAGAGTCCCTTCAATTTGCCCCGAAGCATTTCCCAAGAGCATGAAATCTGTTCTCCAGACTACTTCGCCTGAGCCGTTCAAGCGCATGGCGTACAAGTTGTCAGCATAATTGCCAGCTTGGGCATCGAGACTGCCAGCAACCACGATACCGCCATCAGGGAGCGCATTCACCGTGGCGACGACAGGATGTTGCAGGTTGGGAAAATAAGTTTTGTCCCAAAGCATGTTCCCGACCTTGTCTGTTTTGGCGACATAGAGCTGCCATTCAAGGCTTCGTTCACCGGCAAGGAAAAAGCCACTGTCGGGTGCTTGGCAAATGGCTTCGATTTGCCACCAGTCTGGGTCTTCGATGATTTTCAGCCAACCTTGCGCCGGGCTTGGGTTTGCTGAAAAAAGAAGCAGCAGAAAAAGGTAGGTGGGAAAAGTGTAGCGGTTCATTTTCATTGGAATTGAGTTTAAGAATGGATTTGAGCAAAGGCAAATTTCCCTTGTGCCGCTCCTTCGGGCAATGATTTTCCGCCGCCGTTTTTCTCTCTTTTCGCCAACGCCCATTCCATTTTTTCTAAAAAGGAGAAAACCCTTGCCCAAGTCCCGCCCAACCCCAACATTTGTCAAAACAACCGCCCAATGCCTCCAGCCCAACTTCAATCCGCCATCGTCCAATGCCTTCGCAACCAGACGCCGAAGGAGAAAAACCTCGCCGACGAGCTTGCCGCTTTGCTCAACCTGGGGAAAAATGCCGTTTACAAGCGCCTCGAAGGCTCGACGCCGTTCACGCTGGAGGATTTGGAAAAACTCAGCCGCCATTTTCAAATTCCCTGGCTCGCTTTGTTTCATCCTGGCGAACCGGCTTTCCCGGCTGAATTTTCCGGCTTCGCCGCCCCCACTTCTTGCCTCGAATACCTCCGCCTGCTCGAGCAAGACCTGACCACGCTGCGCCAGTCCCCCTCGCCTCGCATCTGGTACGTGACCACCGGGCTGCCCGATTTTTACTATTTCTATTTCGAAGAATTGACCCTGTTTCAAGCCTACGTCTGGCAGCGCATGGTCTGGAACAACCCCGATTGGCAGGAGCGGAAATTCACTTTCGACCCGCCTGAAAAAACGGAATTGCTGCACCTGGCGAAGCGTCTGGCAAACCACTACGCCTGCGTCCCCGCCACCGAAATCTGGAACGAATACGTGCTCGACAACCTGCTCCAGCAAATTCTCTACGCCGCCGATGCCTGCCTGTTCAAGCGACCTGAAGATGCCGCCCACCTGTTCCGGCAAGCGCATTTTTTGATTGACCATTTGCAGGCGATGGCGAGGCAGGGCAAGCGTTTTCCGCCCGGCGGCTCGCCACCGGAAGGGGCCGGTGCGTTCCAGCTTTTTTACAATGAAATCATGCAAAACAACATCCTCGTGTTGGTGGAAACAGGCGAGAGCGAGGTGGTCTATACCGTGCTGGACAACCCCAATTTCATCAGAACCAGCGACAAAAAGATGGTGAATTATGCCCGCTCGACGGTGGAAAAGTTGCTGCGGCGGGCGCAGGCGGTGGGCGGGGTGGGGGAGAAGTTCAGGGGGATTTATTTTGGAAAGCTGAGGAGCCGGGTTGATTATTTTGAGGAGAGGGCGCAGGCGGCGATGAAGGTTCCCAAATTTAGTTAGGTCAAGTTTTCCCACCCCCATGCTTCCTGTCCGCCGAAATATTCTGCACGTCCCAAGCCACCCTGTTTTGAAACGCAGCCTTCCGCACCGGGCAACCTTTCACCGTGCAAATTGGGCACGACGACTCGATGCAGGCGTCCAAATGGACGAACATCTCCACGCTGTCGCCAAATTTTTCCCGAATGATTTTTTCGATTTTTTCCACCTCCTCATGCGCTTGAATGACCATTAAATACCACGGCACCGTCAGGTGAAAATCGAGGTGCAGGACACTGCCATATTTGATTATGCGCAGGTTGTGAATGTCAATCCAATTCGGCTCCCGGTGCCGGTCGAGGTAGGCGACCAGTTCGGCAATCAGTTCCTTGTCCGCCTCGTCCATGATGCCTGCGACGCTGGAACGCAGGATTTTGTAGCCGGTGTAAATGATGAGGAAAGCAAAAACCAGCGCCACCACGCTGTCAATCCAAACCCACCCGGTGAGCCAAAGTAGCGCCAATCCGAAGATGATGCCGAGGGTCGTGTAAGTGTCTGACTGCAAATGTTTTCCGCTCGCAACCAGCGCCAGCGATTTGGTCTTTTCGCCTCGCCGCACCGCCAGCCAGCCTACGCCAAAATTGACCGCCGCCGAGACGGCAATTAGCAAAATGCCGAGGTCGAGTTGCCCCAATTCAGTCGGGTGGCGCAGGTTTCCGATGGCTTCGTAAATGATGTAAAAACCAGCCAGTGAAATGAGTGTGCCCTCCAAACTTGCAGAAATGAACTCGACTTTGCCGTGCCCGTAGGGATGCTCCACGTCCCTGGGCTGGGCGGAGAGCCAAAGGCTGTATAAGCCGATGAAACTGGCAACCACGTTGACGGTGCTTTCGAGCGCATCGGTGAGGATGGCGACCGAATTGGTGAGGTACCACGCCACAATTTTCAGCAGAAAAAGCGCCACGCCCACCAGAACGATGAGCTTTTGGAGGGAGAGGTTTCCGTTGGATTCGGCGGTTTGGCTCATGCGGCAAAAGTAGAATTTGCCTACTGGGGCGAACAGTTTTTCATCAACCGCATCCCTTCCCGCTTCGTCAAAGCAGGCAAGTGCGGGTTCGCTTCAATGAACGCCGCCACGCCTGCCGGGTTGATTTTCGAATGCTGCCGCAACGCCCATCCCGCCCCTTTTTGGATGAAAAACTCCTTCGATTGCGGCGCCAGCCGCAGCACGTAATCGAACAGCAGCGCCTCGTCCGTTTTTGCCTTGTAGGTGAGTTGAAAAATGAGGCAAACCCGTTGCAGCCAAATGTTTCCCGAAGCCATCCACCGCTCGGTCACGGGCTTGACGAGGTGCGGAAAACGTTGAAAATGAGCGCCAACCATTTTGTTGGAAATCCAATCCACCGTATCCCACCAGCTTTTGGTCAGGATGATTTCTTCGAGGAAATCAATGAAATCTTCGGGCTGCTTTTTCACCACTTTTTGCACCATTTCGAGGGCGAAGTAGTGGATTTCCCGGTGGTCGTCCTCGAAGCAGAGGCGGGCGAGGGTTTTCAGGTCTTCGCCTTGCGGGATGCCTTTTTCCTGGAAAATCTGCTTGGACAGCGCCATCCACTCGATGGCTTTCAAGCCGTAGTATTCAAATTTATGGCGCATGTAGCGCATCTGACCTTGTGCCCTGTCGGGGTCGCCGTTTGTCTCGAAAATAGATTTGACGTGAGCGAGGTAGTCGTGCATTATGCTTTCTATTTAGGCGGTGAACCTAAAGCTGACAGGTGAGAAATGCCAGATTATTCTGGGAAAAATTTAAGCAGGAAATTTTTACCAGCAGAATAAGGGATT
>CAZHLB010000405.1:0-1245 GCA_964533005.1 uncultured Saprospiraceae bacterium | reverse complement strand
AAACGCCCTCATGCGCCTCGAAAAAAATCCCCCCCAAAATTTCCCCCACCATAAGCTGGCATTTCTCACCTGTCAGCTTTCTGCCAAGCTTTTTTCTCAGGTGGAAATTTTTCACCATCCAAAAATCGGCATCCTTCTTGTCGTTAGGCATGACGAAAACTTTTACTTCAACTAAAATTAAATGTACATGAGACTACTGCACACATTCCCATTGTGGCTGCTGCTGCCCTTTTGCGCCGCCGCCAATTCGTTCACCGAAGCCAACCCACTGCCAATTGCCAGCCCCCCAATTTCCAATTTCCCGTTCACCGAGGACGACAAACAGACGTTCATTGACACTTACGCCGACCTTGCCATCCAGGAGATGAAACGAAGCAGCATTCCCGCCAGCATTACCCTTGCCCAGGCTATCCTCGAATCCGATTGGGGGCGCAGCAGGATTTCGCTGGAAGGCAACAATTTTTTCTGCATCAAATGCGCCAACTGGGTAGGCGACACCATCGCTGCCAAAGACGACGACCCGGGACTTTCCTGCTTCCGTGCCTACTCGAACAGCAACGAGTCGTTTCTCGACCACACGGATTTTTTGATGCAAAACGTTCGCTATCAGCCACTTTTTAGCTTGAACCCGTTGGATTACGAGGCTTGGGCTTATGGCTTGAAAGATTGCGGATACGCCACCGACGAGGAGTACGGCAGCAAACTGGTCAAAATCATTCAGGACTACGGGCTGTACATTTACGACGCCTCGATGCCGATGACTGGCTTCAAAATTCTGGATACGCCGGAGGAACTTGACGAGAAAGACGAGTGGGAAATGCAGCCCGCCGGGCAGGAAATTCTCGGCGAACCGGAAAACTTCGACCAGCCTGCAAATCCTGCTGAACTCGTTGAGGAAGAAGAAATTATGACCGCCCCCGGCTATCGGATTAACGCAAATATTCAACGTCCCGCAAGCCCCATTCACCGGCAAGAACCTCCAAAAATGGAGCCTGCCGCCGAAAGCCCGACCGGGAAAATCAGACCGATTTTGCCAGCGCCGTCGGCAGTTTTTGAACGGAAATAAAATGGAAGAGATAAAATTTGGATTAGCATAGTTTTGATAAAAGTCCCGGCAGCGGAAGTTGCCGGGGCTTTTTGTTTTTGAGCGAACAGCCGCACCACCCCCAGCCCCTAAAGGGGAGCAGAGCCTGCTTCGATTTTTCATGTGGAAACAAGGTTCGACTTTTATATCGGAGCAGGCTC
>CAZHLB010000404.1:0-6325 GCA_964533005.1 uncultured Saprospiraceae bacterium | reverse complement strand
TTGGACGCTGGACGGAACAGTTCCTTGCCAGGATGACAAAAGCGACTTGGAGACGGCATCAAAACAGACCTAATCGGCTCTGGGGTCGCCCTACCGCAAAAACGGTGTTTTCAAAGCCACCACCTGCCCCATCGGATGCTTCGGATTGACAATCAAACGCAAAGTTTCCACCTCGACCACCACATCCAAAGACTCCATCGGAATCATACCGAACAAAGGCTCGGCGTCACCTGGCAGCACCCAGGCATTTTGCAAGGAGCGGCGATTGGCAAAGCGGGTTTCAACGGCAACCAAGTCGCACTGCACGATTTCGCCGGTGGCTAATTGCAAGCTGCGCCGGTCAATCGTGCGCAAGCCAAGTTCATTTCGCAGCCGTTCATTGATTGCCAGTGCATGAAAATTGGTGTTCACCAGAAACTCGACTTGTTGCTGGCGAATATTTTCGGCGGGGAGAAGTCCCTCCTTGAAAAGCGTGAGGTCTTCGATGTTGATAAGTTGAACGAAGACACGAACCTGACCCTGGCTGGGGTCGAATTTTTGGCTGACGATTGCGCCGGGATGGCTCGGCAAAAAGGCAGGTTCGGGCGGCTGTCGCTCAAATTTTTGTTCGGCTTTGAAAGTGGGTCGCAGCATGACTTTTAAGTTTTGAGTTTGAACAAAGATACCTGCCTCAAAGGCAAGGCATTGAATGAATTTTTAAAATCAAATCCATGAAACAACGCTACGCAAAAAAGGCGCTCTGGACACTCCTCTTCGCCTCATTTTCAATCACTTGCGCCCTCGCCCAACACCGGGTCGAAGGCATCGTCACCGACCGGGACGACGGCTCCACCCTCATCGGCGTCAACATTTTGGAGAAAGGCACGACCAACGGAACTGCTACCGATTTGGACGGCGCTTACTCCCTCGAAGTCGCCAGCCCCGACGTCGTTTTGGTCTTTTCTTACACCGGCTACGAATCGCAGGAAATCGCCGTCGGCGGCAAAAACAAGCTCGACGTGGTGCTTGGCTCGCAAGCCACCGCCCTCCGGGAAATCGTCGTCGTCGGCTACGGAACGCAGCGAAAAAGCGACTTGACTGGCGCTGTCGGCACGGTGAAAGAGAAGGAAATCGAGCGGGTCGCCGTCGCCAATATCGAGCAGGCTTTGCAGGGAAAAATCGCAGGCGTGTACGTTGCTCCAAATTCGGGGACACCCGGCGCTGGCGCAGTGGTGCGCATTCGTGGCACCGGAACGCTGAACAATGCCAACCCTCTCTACGTGATTGACGGCATGATTACCTACGATGCCAGCTTCGTCAATCCGCAGGACGTGCAAAGCGTGGAGGTGCTGAAAGACGCTTCCGCCGCCGCCATTTACGGCAGCCGGGGGGCAAACGGGGTCATCATCATCACCACCAAAAGCGGGAAAAAAAGAGAGCAAGCAGTGCTTTCCGTCAGCAGTTACTACGGCTGGCAGGAGGTGACGAAGCAGGTGGACGTGCTGAATGCCAGCGAGTTCGCAACGCTTTACAACGAGCTGCGCAACCAGCAATATTTCCCCGACCCGGCGGCGCTCGGCGAAGGCACGAACTACCAGGACGAGATTTTTCGCACCGCACCGATTGGCAACGTGCAACTTTCGGCGAATGGTGGCGGGGAAAATTTCAGCTACAATTTCAGCGGTAACTACTTCAAGCAGGACGGCATCATCGAGAACAGCGAGTTCGACCGGACGACGGTTCGCCTGAATTTGGAGTACAAACTCAACTCGTGGTTCACCCTCGGAAACAACCTCGCCTACGCCAACACCCGCAGCCAAAATGCGCCCGGCGTGGTGGATGCCGCCTTGCGAATGCCACCCGTTTTTGCACCACGAGACAGCACCGGCGACTTCACCGACCCCACGTTTTTTGGGCTTGCCATCGGCAACCCGGTCGCCGACCTTTTTTACAAAAGTAACAACCACTCGAAGGGCAACCGCTTGTTTGGCAACATTTACGGCGACGTCAAATTCCTGAAAAACTTCACGTTCCGCTCCAATTTCGGCTTCGACCGGCAGGACGGACAGTCCACTTATTTCGAGCCTGCCTTCCAGGTTTCCGCTTCGCAACTCAACAAAGCCGACCGCCTCAATGCTGGCTACAACCTGCGCCGGGATTGGATTTGGGAGCAAACCCTGCGCTTTGAAAAAGAATGGACGAGTCACCGTTTGAACCTGCTCGCAGGCTACACTGCGGAGGAGCGATACGGCGAACATTTCGGCGCAAGCCGTGAAAATTTCCCCGGCACGGCGGCTGAATTGCTCTTCCTCTCGGCAGGCAACGACACCACGCAGCAGAATTTTGGCGGTGCGGAAGACGAGGCTTTGGTCAGCTACCTGTTCCGAATCAACTACGTTTTTGCTGATAAATACCTGCTCACCGCTTCGTTCCGCAGAGACTTATCGAGTCGTTTTTCGGAGGACAACCGTTCCGGGAATTTTCCGTCGTTTGGCATTGGCTGGAACATTGGTGAGGAAGATTTTATCAAAAACACGGGCGTTTTCGACCGCTTCAAGCTGCGTTTCAGCTACGGCATCCTCGGAAATCAAGCCTCTTCGAAACCTTACCCAAGCACCGGGGCGGTGACCAGCGGCTTGTACGCAGTCTTCGGAACGGGAGAAAATCTGAACCAGGGAGCAACGCTCACCTCGCTTTCCAACCCAAATCTTCAGTGGGAAACTTCCCGCCAAACGGACGTCGGCGCTGAATTCGGCTTTTTCAAAAACAGGCTGACGCTCGAAGCCGATTGGTTCAACCGATACACTTACGACATCATCGCCGCCGTGCCAATTCCAGATTACGTTGGTTCGCAGGAAGACCCTGTCGTGAACACGGCAGCCGTGCGCAACCGGGGCTGGGAATTCACGGCAGGCTGGCGTTCCGGCGGCAAGTTTGCCTATAATTTGGGCGGAACTTTGTCCCCGGTGAACAATGAAATCGTGAAGCTGGCGGAGGGCAAAAACGAGATTTTTGCAGCCTTCCTACAAGGCGAGCCTGTCTCGCATTCGGTGGTCGGCTTGCCGATTGGCGCATTTTACGGCTACCGGGTGGCGGGCATTTTTCAAACCGCCGAAGAACTGGCGACCCTGCCCAAAATCGGCAGCGAGGAAGTCGGCGACGTTCGCTACGCAGATTTGAACGGCGACGGCGTCGTCACCGGCGACGACCGCACCTATCTCGGCAGCCCGATTCCCGACTTGATTTACAGCTTCACCGGCGGCTTCGAATGGTCGGGGCTGGATTTTGCGATTGACTTCGTCGGCTCATCGGGCAACAAGGTTTACAACGCAAAACAGACTTTCCGCTTCGGCACGTACAACTGGGAGCAACGCTTTTTTGACCGCTGGACGCCTGAAAATCCGAGTGACACGGAGCCTCGCATCACCAACGGCGGGCACAATTATCGGGTCAGCGACCGATTTTTGGAGGATGGCAGTTTCTTCCGTTTGCGCAGCGTCGTGCTGGGCTATTCGCTGCCGACGAGCTTGCTTAATAATGTGAAAATCAGCCGCTTCCGGGTTTACGTGAGCGGCTTGAACGTTTGGACGAAGCAGGATTACAGCGGGTATTCGCCGGAGTTTCCGAATGCGGGGAATGCGTTTGAGGTGGGGTTGGATTTTGGAGGGTATCCGATTTCGAAATCGTGGCAGGTGGGTTTGGAGGCGACGTTTTGAAGAACCTCAAGGCAAGGCTATCCTTTTGCTGTCTTCTGGAAAAGGGTACTTTTGGAACAAAAAAAATTAATCGTGGAAGCATTAACCGTTCAATCTTTCGACAACAAGTGGGTAATAGAAATTGACAAACGTCAGTTGCCACCTGAGTTTATGGTAAAAATTCTAAAGCGCCTTCGCATAGAAATGCTGGCGCAAAAGGCAGGGATAGACGAGTCGATATTAGAATTAGCCAATGAAATGGAAGAAAACTGGTGGAAACTGCACGGGGAAGAATTTTTAAAAGGCGTTAAAAGATGAAAGTTATCCTCGACGCTAATGTGCTGGTCTCCTTTTTGATTTCGGGCAGAGCCGACCTTCGAGAGGTATTATTGGAAAGCGACCATGAGTTTTTTTCCCCGAATTTTCTCTTTTCGGAAGTTTTCAAGTACAAGGAGCGAATCATGGAACGCTCACGACTCGCCGAAGACGAACTTTATGAACTCCTACTGGAAATTCTGGAGAAAATTGATTTCTCCAGAACGGACTTCATCAGTCTGAGAAACAAGCAAAAAGGTTACGATTTGTGCAAGGATATCGATGTAAAAGACACGCTTTACGTTGCGCTTACGCTGGAAATCAATGGTAGGCTATGGACGGACGATAAGAAGTTGAAAAAACATCTTGTCAAAAATGGCTTCACCCGCTTTTTCCAGCCTTAGTCAAACTCAAAATCTCGAAAAAAATGAAAACACAATTCACCACTCATAAATGGCTGCCGTGCTTGCTGATAGTCTTCCTGGCAACCGCCTGCGAAAAAGACTTTCTCGACCGCAAGCCCAAAGGTCAACTCACTTTCGACACCTATTTCGAGACCGCAGATCACGCCGTCTGGGCGACCAACGCCGTCTATCAAAACTTCCGCTCCTGGGAAATGAGCGCCTTCCCCTGGATTGGCATCACCGACATCATCAGCGACGACGCCGACAAGGGCAGCACACCCAACGACGCTTTGTACCTGCTCGAAGTGGACGATTTCACTTTCGACGCCACGAACGCCGTCTTCGGAGATTCGTGGCGGGGCAGCTACCACACGATTTTTCGGGCGAACCTCGCCATCGAAAACATCCCTAAAATCGACATGGACGAGGCGCTGAAAAACAGGTTGGTGGGTGAAAATAAATTCCTGCGGGCGCTTGTGTATCTGCGCCTGGTGCAGTGGTATGGCGACATTCCAATCATCACCCGACCGCTGAACGAAGGCGAATATTTCACGCAGGAGCGCCGACCGGCTGGGGAAGTTTATAACCTCATCGAGCAGGATTTACTGGATGCAATTGCCGTTTTGCCGGAAAAATCGGAGTATGCCGACACCGATTTGGGCAGGGCGACAAAGGGCGCAGCGAAAGGCATTTTGGCAAAATTGTACATGGTCAAACACGACTTCGCCAGCGCCGAACCGCACCTGCTCGACGTCATCAACTCGGGCGAGTACAGCTTGCTGGCTCGCTACGGCGACAACTTTTTGCCGGAAGGCGAGAACGCAGAAGAGTCCGTTTTTGAAATCGGAGCGGTGGCAGTGCAGGCGGCGGTTGCAGGTTCCGGCGCTTCGCCTTACAACATGATTCAAGGCGTCCGGGGTGTGCCGAATTTGGGTTGGGGTTTCAATCGCCCCAGCGACAACCTCATTGCCGCTTACGAACCGGGCGACCCTCGCCGCCAGGCGACCGTTTTGTACGAAGGCGAACCCTTGCCCGACGGCTCGACAATCGTCGAAGACAACCCCGATTTGCTCGACGGGCGCTTCAATCAAAAAGCCTGGGTTCCGCCGCACGCCGGATTGCAAGACAATGGGCCCGGCAACCTGCGCATCCTGCGCTACGCCGATATTTTGCTGCTGGCGGCGGAGGCGTTGAACGAAAACGGAAAGCCCGCCGAGGCTTTGACTTACCTGAACTTGGTGCGCAAACGGGCGAGGGGAACCAACAATTTCATCCTGCCAGACATCACGACGACCGACCAAACTGAGCTTCGGGAAATCATTCGCCACGAGCGGCGGGTGGAATTGGCGATGGAACAGCACCGGTGGTTCGACCTGGTTCGCTGGGGCACGGCGGCGCAGGCGATGCAGGCGGCGGGGAAAAATTTCGTGGCTGGAAAACATGAATTGCTGCCGGTTCCGCAGGCCGAGATTGATTTGAGCAATGGGCGGTTGCAGCAGAATCAAGGGTATTGAAATTGACTCAGCGAGCGGCTCGCTCGAAGTGAGCCGCTCGCTTTTCAAACGCTTGGAAGCAGTCTCTAAAATTCCTTCCTTTGTTTTTAAAATCTATAGAATGATAAAAACAACTGCCACCGAGGAAATTGTAGATTTCATTGCAAGCGAAAATCCCGCTCGTGTCCTTGCTTTCAAAGTCTCTGATTCTACTCACAATCGAGTTTTTTCCCTGATTGAAAAATCAAAAACAGGGCGCCTGACTGAAATGGAGCAAGCCGAACTCGACCACTATTTATTGCTGGAGCATTTGATGACGCTTGCAAAAATTAAAGCCTACAAAAAGCTTCATTGATGATGCGCTCTCTATACTCCTCCACGTGTGGTTTTGTCGCTTTTGTCATCTTGGAAAGACCCGTCCACGCAATACGCACACGAC
>CAZHLB010000403.1:0-6326 GCA_964533005.1 uncultured Saprospiraceae bacterium | reverse complement strand
GATGATAGATGTAACTCGGCGTTGCCCTTAAGTTGACGGCATTAAACTTGAAGTTACCTCCTAACTTCCATGCCCCGATTTTTACTTTTGCCCCTTCTTTTTCAAACTCATTAAAACATGTCCAAAACTACTTCCTCCTGCTCCTCCTGGCTTCCGCTCATTGCATTGCTGCTTTTCACCGTCCTTTTTTCCTGCAAAAACGAACCGAAAACCATCGCCGACCAAGCGCCCGGCGAACCGACTTTGGTCGCCGATGACCCCTTGCTCAAATTGCTCTCCCCGTCGGAAACGGGCATTGATTTTCAAAACAACATCGAGGAGACTTTCGAGAACAACGTCACCACCCACCTCAACATCTCCAACGGTGGCGGCGTCGCCATCGCAGACGTCAACAACGACCAGTTGCAAGACGTCTATCTCATTTCCAGCACCGGCAAAAATAAACTTTACCTCAATCTGGGCGGCTTGAAGTTCAAGGACATCACCGACGCTTCCGGCTTGGCTTCCGACCAGGGTTTTGAAATTGGCGTGACCGTCGTAGACATCAACTCCGACGGCTGGCAAGACTTTTTTGTCTGCCGGGCGGGGCCTGCGGAAAATGACCAACGGCGAGATAAGCTATACATTAATAATGGCGACCTGACCTTCACTGAGCGGTCGAAGGAATACGGGTTGGATGAATTTTCCGCCAGCATCGGCGGCAATTTTTTTGACTACGACAACGACGGCGACCTCGATTTGTACCTCGGAAACTACCCGACCGATTTCAGCTTCACCAGCAAAATTGACGTGAAGCCCACCGCTGACGGCAAAACCGTGGAGCCGAATACCGCTCCCAAAAAAGAATGGGACTCCGACCGTTTTTTCCGGAACGACAACGGCAAGTACGTGGACATTTCGAAGGAGGCAGGCATCTGGAACTTCGATTACACGCTCAGCATCTCCATCGAGGATTTCAATTCCGATGGCTTCATGGACGTGTTCGTGGGCAACGATTTTCTCCAGCCCGACGCGCTTTACATCAACAACGGCAAAGGCGGCTTCACCAACGAAATCAAAAACCACCTCCGCCACACGACCCAGCAAACAATGGGCGTCGAGGTTGCCGACTTCGACAACGACGGGCTGTTCGACCTTTTTTCAGTGGACATGCTCGGCAAAAACAACTACCGCAACAAGACCATCCAAAACACGAATTCGCAGAGCAAATACTCGACCCTGATTCAGTACAACTACTTCGAGCCGGTGGTGCGAAACGCTTTGCACCGCAACAACGGCAACGGCACGTTTAGCGAAATCGGTTGTATGGCTGGCGTATTCCGAACTGACTGGAGTTGGAGCGGCTTGATGCCCGACCTCGACAACGACGGATTCAAAGACCTCTGCGTGACCAACGGCTACCGCCGGGAAATCACCGACGTGGATTTTATTGATTTCGTGTTTCCAGACATCAAGGCGAAAGGCTCACTCGACCAGCAGTACAAAGACGTTCACGACTTTCTCGACCTCATCCCCGTCTTCAAAGTCACCAATTACATCTTCCGAAACAAGGGCGACTGGACGTTTGAAGACGTAAGCGGCAAGTGGGCGACCGTCCCTGCCTCCTGGTCGAACGGCGCAGCCTACGCAGACCTCGACAACGACGGCGACCTCGAATACATCGTCAACAACATTGACCACTATGCCTTTGTGTATCAAAACCTTAGCAGGGAAAAGAACCTCGGAAACTACCTGCAATTCAAGCTGGAAGGCAGCCCGAAAAACACGCAGGGCATCGGCGCTACGGTCAGAATTTACCACGATGGGCAGCAGCAATATCAAATGCAAAGCCCCAGCCGGGGAATTTTTTCGCCGGGGGAGCACCTGCTGCATTTGGTATGGGGCAAGCGGGCCACGGTGTATAACGGCGGGGGCCGCGGGAACTAGGGCAAGGACAAACTTTGACCAACGTGCCTGTCAATCAACGGCTTACGCTAAAATATGCCGACGCCACCGAGACCATTCCCGCCCGACCGGAGACTGCTGCTCCAATACTTTTCAAAGATGAAACCGCCGCCTCCGGCTTGGATTTCCGGCACGAGGAAAACAAGTACAACGACTTCGAGTCCTACTTTCTCCAGCCTTGGATGCTCTCCGAATTGGGGCCCCTCATGGCTTCTGCGGACGTGAATGGCGACGGGTTGACCGACGTCTTCATCGGCAATTCCTTCGACAAACCTGCCGGGCTGTTTTTGCAAACGGCAGACGGTAAATTCCGCCGCACCTCCCAGGCAGTTTGGGATGCCGCAAAAATGTATGAAAAACAAGGCGCCCTGTTCTTCGACGCCGACAACGACAACGACCCCGACCTTTTCGTGGTGAGCGGCGGAACGGAGGCGACAGCGGTGGAGGCTTGGAACAACAAGTTTTACCTGAATGAAGGCAACGGCAATTTCGTGGACGTGTCCAGCGTGATTCCGCAGTTGCAAACGGTCGGCTTGCGAGCCTGCTCCTTCGACTACGACGCCGACGGCGACAACGACATTTTTGTGGGCGGCAGGGTCAATCCGGGTCAGTGGCCCACCCCACCCCGCAGCTATGTTTTGCGAAACGACCGCAACCGATTCGTGGATGCGACAATGGAAGTTGCGCCTGAATTTGCCTCGGTAGGCATGATTTCCGACCTCGCTTGGGCAAACATTGACGCCGACCCGATGCCGGAATTGGTCGTCGTGGGTGAATGGATGCCGCTCACGGTCTTCAAAATTTCAGGTGGAAAATTGAAAAAAATGGACGCTGCCAGCCTCGGTTTGCAAAATTCCGAAGGCATCTGGAACCGCCTCGCTCTCGCCGACCTCGACGCCGACGGCGACCTCGATTTGGTCACCGGCAACCTGGGTCTGAACACTCGCTTCACTGCCTCGGCAGACGCTCCCCTTCTCTGCTACGCCAACGATTTCGACCACAACGAGACCCTTGACCCGGTGGTGGCTTACCACGAAGGCGGCAAAATTTACCCAACCGTGCAAAAGCAGGTGCTGGTCAAACAGATGCCCTTTCTCAAAAAGGAATTCATCCATTCGAAGGACTACGCCAATGCGACGGTGAGCGAGATTTTGCCCAAAAAGGAATTCAGCGAAGCGCTGACCCTGCGTGCTTCGATGCTCGAAACGTGCTGGTGGGAAAACCAGGGCGGCAAGTTCGTCCGGCACATTTTGCCGAACCAGGCGCAGGTGTCGCCGGTCTTTGGCATCCTTGCGCACGACTTCAACGGCGACGGAAAAACCGACCTGCTTTTGGCTGGCAACAAGTACGGCATGGAAGCCGAAACCAGCCGCTGCGACGCTGGCAACGGCGCATTTTTTTCCGGCGACGGAAAAGGCAATTTCACCTGGGTGGACAACCGGCAAAGCGGCTTTTGGGCGACGAAGGAGGTGCGGGATTTGGCGCTGCTGCAAGGCGCTGGTGGGAAGGTCAAAGTGTTGGTTTCCAATAACAATGACAGGGTGCAGGTGTATGGAAAATGAGTTGAAAGGGTGAAAAATTTATGTTTTCAAGCCCCTGCAAAAAGATTTACCTTGCACTAACCTTGCAAATCAATTTCAACATGGCAGTAGCAACATTCGACAGTCCGTACCAGGAAATTTTACAAGAGCACGCCATCCTGCTGGAAAGAAAAATGCCCAAGCAAGAGTTTGTCAATTTTGCCTTGCGGCACAAACACGTGAAAATGGAACGGGAAAGCGATGGCACCGTAATCATTTATCCTATGGTTAAAAGAGGGACATCAAAACGGGAAGGCAACGCCTATTTTCACCTTGCCCTTTGGCAACGCCAAACAGGTTTGGGAGAAGTGCATGGAGGCAATGCTGGCTTCGACCTTGAGGACGAATCCACCCGCTCGCCTGACGCCGCCTGGATTTCCGACGAGCGCCTCGCCTTGCTACCGGAAGAAGAATCCGAAGTCGGTTTCATGGACGTTGCGCCTGACTTCGTGATTGAAGTCTGTTCTTCGAGCGATTCTTTGGAAAAATTGAAAACCAAAATGGAAAATACCTGGATGGAAAATGGCGTCCGCCTCGCCTGGCTGATTGACCCTTACGAAGAAAAAGCTTACGTCTATCGGGAAAATGAGGAGCTTGAAATCATCGCTGGCTTTTCCGGTGAAAAGCTTTCCGGGGAAGACGTCCTACCAGGTTTCGAGCTGCCGCTCGACGAGATGAAATCCAAAAAAATGAAAAAGAGGAGGTGAAAACTCTTGCCTGAAAATAGTGGCAGTTCAAGTTGCCCGGCACTTCCTGCCCTTGCCAAGCCGGTTCATCTATTCGTTTACTTTTGCCTGCCGTCCCGGTACTTCCTCTCCCAGATATTTCGATGCTGGTGATGAAGCCGGGTTTTTTTATTTTAGGACTATTCTTTCTTCGCTATCCCTTCTTGCAAAGATTTCCATCCTTTCAAAAATTTCCCAATAGTACGTGAATTCCACGCTTTGCCAGTGAAACATGCTGGTCAAGAAACCAAGCCAAAAGTTGCCAGGCACTTGCTAAAAAAACGACCGCCGCTCCTTCTATCGAAAGAGCGGCGGTCGCATTTTAGGACAAGCAGTGAGCAGTCGCTTACGCAGCCTTTACAGGCTTTTTGAAAATATCGTTCGCAGGCAAGACAAAAGCTGGCAACACGGGCGCAGCCGAGCACAAATCCTCGCCGAAACAAACTTTGATTTCTTTCAATTGGTCGCCCGAGCAAACTTCCACTTCTTCCGTGTCCGGGAAAATTTTCCAGACCACTTCGACGCCGGCAGCCCGGTAGTCTTGCATTTTTTTAGCCACTTTTATTGCCTTGTCGTGCGTAGAAATCACCTCGATAACAAACCGGGGCAAAGGCTTGATGCCTTGAACGGTTTTATCAATTTGCTCCTCCGAAAACCAGGCAATGTCAGGGCGACGGTGGTGCGAGAGGAAAAAGGTGTCGCCCTCGGAAATCAACTCGCCGTGCGCCTTTCCTTCAAAAATCAACCGGCGGAAAAATGCTTGCAGGTTGCGTAGAATGATGAATTGTGTCCAGTCCATAGTCCGTTTTGTTTTCTCCACCACGCCGTCGAGCCACTCGTAGGTGTACTCATCTTCACGGGTAAGGTATTGTCGCTGAAATTCTTCCCAAGAAATGCGCCGCTCCTTCGGCTTCGCAGTTGCGAAAGACGGCAGTGCGGCAGGCTTTTTTTGAATGGCGGCTATTTCCATCGCTTCAATTTTTTTCAAAGATAAGCAGGGAGGAGGCAGAGATGTCATCTGAAAAAAAATGAGTTTTTTTTTCAGATGACATCTCAAAGCCCTACAACCCCGCCGCAGTCGAAATCTCCAACATCCTGTCAATGCTCTTCCTCGCCCCCTCGATAATCCACTGAGGCAGCATCACTTCCGGCATTTCGTACTTCATGCAGACGTACAGTTTTTCCAGCGTATTGCGCTTCATGTGCGGGCATTCGTTGCAGGCGCAGGTGTTTTCCGGTGGCGCCGGAATGAAGGTTTTCATCGGCGACGACTTCTCCATTTGGTGCAAAATGCCAGCCTCAGTCGCCACGATAAATTCCGTCGCCGGGCTTTTGATGGTGAAATTCAGCAAGCCCGTCGTCGAGCCGATGAAGTGCGCTTTTTCCAAAATATGCGCCTCGCATTCCGGGTGGGCGATGAGCAAAGCTTCCGGGTGGCGATGCATCAGCTTGGTGATTTTTTCCTGCGAAAAAATCTCGTGAACCATGCAGGCGCCATTCCAAAGCACCATGTCCCTGCCTGTTTTTTTCACCAAATAGCGACCCAGGTTGATGTCCGGCGCAAAAATGATGGGCTGGTCTTTCGGGATGGCTTCGATGATTTGCACGGCATTGGTGCTGGTGCAGCAGATGTCGGTGAGGGTTTTCATCTCCGCCGTCGTGTTGACGTAGCTGACGACGATGTGGTCGGGGTATTTTTCCTTGAATTTTCGGAACAGCGGCGCTGGGCAGGCATCGGCTAACGAGCAACCCGCCTTCAAGTCGGGCAGCAAGACTTTTTTGTTCGGGCTGAGAATTTTCGCCGTTTCCGCCATGAAATGTACGCCTGCGAAAACAATGATGTCGGCATCGGTTCTGGCAGCTTCCTGCGAAAGTCCCAGGCTGTCACCGATGTAATCTGCGATGTCCTGGATGTCCGGTTCCTGGTAATAATGGGCGAGCAAGACGGCGTTTTTTTCCTTTTTCAGCCGGTTGATTTCCTCGAAAAGGTCGAGCGACGGGTCGGTTTCCACGTCGAGGTAGCCCAAGGTTTCGAGTTCAGATTCATAAACGTATGATTCTTCCTCGTTTTGCCCCG
>CAZHLB010000402.1:0-6327 GCA_964533005.1 uncultured Saprospiraceae bacterium | reverse complement strand
GCCCCAAACCCCCTTTTTGGCTAATATTTCCCCCCCAAACTTGTTTTTGGGCGACACGGTTAACGCTGAAACACAATCCGCTCCCAAGCCATTTTCCCCGCCGCAGTTTTCACCTTCAAAAAATAAACGCCCGCCTGCTTCGAGCCAATTTCCACTTCAATTTCCTGGCTGTTCAAACCTGTTTTCTGAAAAACCCTTGCGCCCCTTGCGTCCAGCAATTCTACTTCGAAAAGCATTTCACCTTCATTTTCAAGAGAAATTTTCAACCGGCTCGCTGCCGGGTTTGGAGAGATTTGGATGACCAAACCAGCCAGTCCAGCCTGCTCAACGGCAGGCGTCAATTGATTCGCAGCACCCGGCGTCGGCGAAACGGGCTGAAAATCGCCTGTCCCGTTGGGCAGCCGACCGACGGCTTGGTCGTCCGATTGCTCGCCAAAAATGTAGCTGTCAACGAGGGAAAAACTGTCGCCCACCTTTTCAAAAATAGCCAGGAATTCGCCGTCGGCGCTGAGTTTGAAATTGGTGTGCCGTGCGCCGTGTGAGGCATCGTCGTCTGCCCAAAACACCACGTAGCCTTGCGCCGGGATATAGACGTTTGGCATTTTCCATTTGCCCGGCTGGTTTTCGTTGTCCGTCAGGTAGAAATTTTGGAGGGAAAACGGGACGCTGCCGGGGTTGAAAATCTCAATCCAGTCCTCGAACTCGCCTGCGTCGTCGGGGTAAACTTGAGAGTTGCTCGCCATGAACTCGTTGAGAATGAGCGGCTTGGCGGCGGCTCCGGCATAGATTACTCGCCAGCCGCAGGTGGGTTGGCGGCTTTGCTGACCGGCGTTGTCGGTTGCTTGAAAGAAGTATTCGAACTTGCCTGTCTGCCCAACAAAATCAAGGTTGTTGCCAAAAATTTCATCGTTTTTGGCGCCGTCTGAATGAAAGCCGTCGTCGAGGAGGTCGAGGCAGATTTGGGCTTGCCCATTCCAACGGTAGCATATTTTGATGCCGGTAGTCAGGTTGTCGTCGAAGGCAGCGGCGGTGAATTGGACGCCTGTTTCACCTGGCAAAAATTGGTGGCTTGCCTGCCGGAAAACGGGCGCAATGTCGCCGGTGACCAATTGCTGAACGGCGCTCGCCCACCTGCCCTGCACGTAAGATTTGACGCCTTCGTCCGTGTGAAAAAAAGGCAAGGAGCTTTCCCAACCTTCCTCAAAATCTTGAAAAGTAAAACCATAATCGAGCGGTCGGAAAGGGTCGGTTTGAGCGGCAGGCGAAATGAGCGTTTTCAGACTGTCGAGGTAGGGAAAAACGGAGTCGGGGTGGAAGACGGTTTGCAGGTATTCACCCAGGTAAAAACTGAAACGGTCTTTGTATTCCGGCACGGCGAGCAGGCGCTTGTAAATCGGGCGAGGCTCGGAAGGGTGCGCCCAGGCGTAGATATTTAGGTTGACCCAATCCACATTTAGCCAGTCAATTCCGAGGGTATTGTCGAGGTCGTAGGGCACGTACTCGAACTTGCCGGTCGCCAGGTTTTGGTAGAGGTAGAAGTTGTTTTTGTTGTAAATGGCATTGTCCCAGTTGCCGTCGAGGAGGTCGAAGGCGATGATTTTCAGGTAGTTGTCCACGTTGAAAACCTTTTCCAATTCGCAAGGCAGGTCGGCGGTTGGCGTCTGATTTAGCACGGTGATGAAATGCGCCAGGTCGGAATAGTCGTCGGCGGCTTCGTTGGTCATCAGTTCGTAGGCTCGCCTGCCACCAAATTCTTGCTTGTAAACGTCGGGGTCGCCGCCTTTGAAAGCGAGGTCGGCGGGCCAAAGGCATTTGTACAAATTGCCTTCGTTGTTGCCAAAACGCAGTTGCACAAACTCCTCGTCCACGTGCTCCACGTTGACGTACAGCCCACGGTAATCGCCGTTGAAATAAAGCCGGACGTGGTTGGAACGAGGGGCAGGAATGCCCATCCGCCGAAGCAAATCCCAACTAATTTTTGCCCTCGCCACGACCGGGTCGTTGTGATTTCCGAGGAGGTTGAGTTTTTCAAGTCCCTGCCATTTTCGCCCCGATTCGTAGGTGTTGAAGGAGACCCGGAAGGATTTTTTGGCAGCACCTACGGAGGTGTTGCCCCTGATTTTCACGCCCACGTTTTCGAGGGTGTCCACCAGGCTGCCGCTGTCGAAAATGAAGGTGGCATGCCAGTGATATTCGCTGCCGGGAACGAGCATTTTCTGAAGCGAATCAGGCGGCATGTTGATGTCCACTCGTGGAATCAAATCGTCCTGAAAAACAGGCGGCAGCGGTGGAAATGGCGTTTGCGAAAGCAGGGAAAAAGGGAAAAGCAGGAAAGTGAGGAAATGAAATTTCATGGCGCAAAGATGGGGAGCATTGGTGATTCAGAAGGATTGCCGCCATAAACCCGCCCTCAACAATGAATTAGTTAAGGTAAATTATCCGGCACTTTATAACGACGGGGTTCAGCCAGCCGCCTTGATTGCGGCAGGTTGAACCCCGCCGTTATAAAGTGCCGGGAACTACTTTATTGCTTTACAAATCTGCCCGTGAATGTCTTTCCGCGCAGTTCCCACCTGATAAAATAGATTCCTGCCGGAAAAGCAGACACATCAATCTTCGCCGTTTCCGAAAATGGAGCATCTCCTGCAAACATCTCCTCACCAATGCTGGAAAAAACGTGTAGCCTGCCGCCGCCAGCAACCTCCGGCGAAGAAACATTTACCCATCCGGCAGCGGGCGAAGGGTGCAATTGGAGCAAAAACGACGGCTGATGATTTGCCTGCAAGCTGGGCGATTCGACAATAGTTTGCACGGTGTTGGTCACCACAGGCTCGTTGTAATCGAAAAAAATGCGAGCCGTGTTTTCCACCACGTCGCCTGCCTTCAGGTCAGGTCTCGCTTGCACCGAATATTGGACGAAGCCGTGGCTGTTCTGCTCGTCCAATGTGGAATCGGGCAGGTGAATATTTTCAAATAAAAGCTCCACGATGCCGCTTTCCTGCATCGTCCAGGAGACGGGGTGGCTGGCAGCGAGCAGGCGGAAAGTCGAACGGTCTAAGTTGACTGAAAGCGTGTCAAGAATTTTGACGAAGGAAGCAGGATAGGTACCGGTATTTTGAAACCGCACCGTATAGGTGAGCGGCGAGCCTGCACTCAGGGCTGCCTGGGTAAAATGGGCTGGTTCCACACGCTTATCGTTGGGGTCGTAGGCGCCAACCGTGAGGCGGGTGAGTTGGAATTGATTGTTTTCAGGCTTCACATCCGGGTCGGGAATCGCAACCTGAGCGAACAGGCTGACCTCCGTTCCGAGCGGTATCGAAGCGGGCGTGAAAAGCATGACGGAAAAAATGCGCTGCCCGAATGGCTCCAGGTTTTCAAAATCCCAGGAAACGGAAGCACTGCCAACTGACACGGGCGCAGGTGTTGCCTCAACAAATACCAGTTGCGGGTCAAAGAGTAATTCCACTTGCCCGCTTTCCACCGAGGTGCCTACATTTTGCAAGGTTAGGTAGAGCGTAGCAGAAAAGCCAGGCCGGAAGGCGGGGCTTTCGGTCAGATTGATGCAGACGTCGTGGATGCCGGGAATCACATAAATGCCGAAATCGGAGCTGACTACCGCAGCATCCAGCAACCGGAACGGGGGATTAATTTGAACGTAAGGCGTCGGCAGTACCGGGCGGATGGTGTCGCCAAACATATCGGAATGCGTCTGGAAATGACCCATGCTGTCGGTAGTTGGAAAGAATCCTGCCTGTTGGAACAGGACTTTTATTCCTGGCAGCGGGCTTTCATCAGGGTCGAATTGCCCATTGTTGTTGGCATCCAGATAGACTTGCCCGGTCACGTTCGCAAACTCAAAATCATCGAAAGAGCGCCGCCAAAGCGAGCCGTGCGGTTTAAAAATGAAAGCGTCGGAAGTGGCATCTAAAGTAGGTTGCGGTGCGGCGGCAAAAGTCGAAACAGGTAGTCCGGCATTGGTAGAAGCCCAGGTACCGCCTAAGTCGGGGGTGTACAATGCTCCATGTGGTGAATGACCCCAGGTGATAAACTGGCTGTCAGAAATGGCAAAATCGAACATGGCAGGGTAGATGCCCAATTGAGTAGAAATATTTTCCGTCACTTCCAGCCACGTCTCGCCACCGTCGTGGCTTGTAAAAATGCCGGGCGGGGTCGAAGCCAGGTACAGCCGGTTTTGGTAAAACATCAACTCCTGATGGTATCCACCCGTCGCCATCAATCCAAACATGGTCGGTGCTACCCAGGAATTGCCAAAATCGGCAGAGCGGCGAAACTGGGCGCCGTTGGTGAGGTAAAAAGTGCCGTCGCCAAAAACCACCGAATTGGGAGCGAAAGGCATGGTTCCACTCTGCGTCCAGGTCAAACCATTGTCGGAAGAACGGAAAATGGATTCTTGATAGGTGGCTAACAATTCATCATTATGTACGAAAAGGTGGTTGGCGGAGGCGGGAAAGCCGGTGGAAAAGACCTTTGTCCATTCCAGCAAATTGCCGGAGGATTGATAAAGTCCCTGACCCTCCAATGCGCCGAAATATTGAGCGCCCTTTTTCACAATGCTATTGAAGCCGTTGTCATCTCCCACAATCAAGGGCGATTTCCAAGTCTCTCCATTATCGGTTGAAAAATGTGTCATCTGGTCGCCATCCGTCGCAACCAGGTGCTCGTCTAAAGCGAACAGCCTGAATGAGCCGAACGCTCCGGTTAACCCGCCATTGGAGTAGACCCAGTTTGCGCCAAAATCGGTGGAACGGAGGCAGCCGTTTTCCGTACCGACCAGGAATAACCCGCCTGATTTTACAAGGCTGGAGAAATGTTTTGTGTCATCCTGAAGCAGCAGCGGCCAGGTGGTTCCCAAATCATTGGAAAACGCCACCGTTTCTTCGTTGAAGCCAAAGAGGACGCCTTGCTGGAAGTAAAAACCATTGAATTGTCCCGTCCAGGAATTATTGATGGAAACCCAGTTCGAGCCGTTGTCTTCCGAACGAAAAGTGCCTTGCAAAGCATCCACGATGATGGTGTCCCCTTGCACCATCAATACCTTGACAAACCAATTGCCAGAAAGCGTGTCCCAGTTTTCCCCGCCGTCGCCCGAACGATACAACCCTGCCGAGGAGCCAAACCAAACCCCGCTGCTGTTCACTTCGAGATGCCCGTTGCCTTGCACGCCCGGAACGGTGAGGACTGGAGAGAGGTAAAAGTCAAATGGATTGTCTTGTCGGAAGACCTTTAATCCGTTGGTAATGAACAGGGTATCGTTCCAGATTGCCAAGTCGGAAAGGGCTCCGAAAGCCTGATTTGAGGCGATGTTCCACCAGTTTGCCCCGCCATCCGAACTCGTCAGGATGAAATAGCTGGGAGATTTGGCAAAGGCGTACAGTTTTCCATCTTTCTCGAAAATGCGTTCGTAACTGATGTTGGGATATCCGTGCAATCTTTCCCAATTAGAGCCATAGTTGTCGCTGCGGTAAATGCCTGTTTGCGCAGCGGCAAAGATTTGATTGCCCACTTGCAGCATGTCGTTGATGGATTCCTTGCCGGGAAAATAGACGGCTTGCCATTGTGAAAAAACGGCGTTTGAAAAACCAATCCAGATGAAAAAAAGGAGAAGGAACGGAGCGAAGCGATTTGCGCATACCATAGGTGTCCGGTTTTTAAAAGTGAAGAAGAAGTGCCTTTAACAGATTGGATGAAGGAGGCTGCAAGGTAGGAAAATGAAGCTTGTTTTTTCCTGGTGCGAATCAACTGTAGTGTGAAATGTAGATGCCTGCCGGCTATTGGTTTTGTTTCAATAAAAAAGGGTCAACCCCTCTCCAGGTCAACCCCTCGTCATGAAAATCGAACAATTCATTTTTTGAAGTAAAAAGTAAAAAGGTAAGTACTGGGTCTGAATTAAAGACAAGTAACTGTTTCGAGCGGCGGGGTTTTGAGACCCCGCATTTTGGTTCCAAAATGCGGGTCTCAAAAACCCGCCGCTCGGAACACTTACTTGTCTTTAATTCATACCGGTTACTTAATATCCAGTAAAAACTACCAAAACAATGGCTGACAACGGCGGCAGGGGACGAAACCCCGCCGCCGTTTTTTCTTTTCTTTTGTCTCAGATTCGCCATTCCCTTCTTTTCAGGAAAGCCTTTTTCCATCCTTTCTACCTGCCTGCTACCTTTGCCGCCCACACTCAATTTGGTTGAATTAGGATGAACGGGATATTCAAGGATATTAAGGATTGGGACGGATTCCTCCGTCCCAATCCTTAATATCCTTGAATATCCCATTCATCCTAATTCAAAATACCTGTATGAAAAAGCTCAT
>CAZHLB010000401.1:0-6328 GCA_964533005.1 uncultured Saprospiraceae bacterium | reverse complement strand
CCGACAAACTCCTGTTTGGCGGGGTGTCTTCCTCCGCCAAACTGGATTTTGGCGGTACGGTTTCACCCAGAGCCGACATGAGCCGAGTTTTGTCCATTGAAAAAAGTTCATCCGGTTGTTGTTGCATGTCCATGTCTTTTGAATTTTCAGATAATCTGAACCAAGCGGTTCTGTTGAAGAAAATAGCCTGGCGGGAAAGACTCAAATGCCTAAAACCGTCTTGGCGAAGTTGCGGAAAAATTCGGCGCTGGCGAGGGCTTCAAAAACATCTGCATCAGAAGGGTCGCCGCCTGTATCCGGGTACCGAGCATTAACTGCATAAAATTTAATCTTCAATGCCTCATCATAATAAGTGATGTCAATACAGACTTCTACCGGCTTCAAAATATCGAGCAATTCTACCAAATCATGCGTCTTCTTAACCGGAAGCCCATGATGCAAAACCAAAGCTTTCAAAAACTTCTCGGCTGCTTGCTGACAATGATAGCAAATCAAGTCAGGATAAGAAGAAATATCCTGCAAGGAATTTTTGGCGAGAAGTAAATCCCGGCTGGCTTTAATGAACCAATCTTGAGGATTGAGCGGATTCATAAAGTGTTTTGCCTGTTGAAATTATTTCGTGAGCCATGGAGTATGGATTGTCTTTCCATTCTTCCATTTCTTTTGGCGTGTAAACCAAAATATCCATTCCAAAAAGCCATCGCTTACCGTCGAACCGGATGGCTTTTTCAAATGGAATAGCTCGCTTAAATTTAGGTAAGTCAGTATCCGCAACAATCGCCAAATCCAAATCGCTCTCTTCATTCGCAGTGCCATGAGCATACGAACCAAACAAAATAACCTTCTCCGGGTGGCAATGCTCCACGATGCGGCGTACTATCTCATCTATTTGCGCTTTGGTAATCATGTGCTTTGGTTGCGATTGTTGTCTTTGCAAATGTAACAGAAATGCCGTTAGTTCAAAAAGAACGGATAAATCCCCAACCCCACCAGCAATATCGAGCAAATCCAAAAGAACAACCTATCTGTCACCGGCAAAGGCTGAACCACCTGTTCCTCCGCCGCTTCCGCAGGTTGAAACATGGCGATAATGATTTTGAAATAATAATAAATCGCCAGCAGGGAAGCCAATATGCCCACCACCAAAAGCCAGGCAGCGCCTGCGCTCAAAGCCGTCGCCAGCATCATATATTTCGCCAAAAAACCGCTCAACGGCGGAATGCCCGCCATCGAAAGCATGGCTAAAATCATGCTCCCGGCAGCCAATTGATTGCGAGCCATGAATCCTTTAAAACCGGAAACAGTGCCGTTTTCATCGCCCATCATTTGGAAAACACGGAAAGCCACGAGGCTTGCAATGCCATAAACCAGCGAATAATAAACCAAATTATCAGCGTTGCCGAATATGCCCATGAGCATGAAACCAGTGTGCGATATGCTCGAAAAAGCCAACAGGCGCTTGACTTTGTGCTGCGCCAGGGCAATTATATTGGATAATGCCAGCGTCAGAAATATCACGATAAAGACCCCGTTCATTGTTTCCTGCGCCATGAGTGGTTTAAAAAACTGGAAGAATTTCAGGAGCGCCGCAAATGACGCCACTTTCACGATGGTCGCCATATAGGCAGTAATTGGCGTTGGTGCCCCTTGATATACATCGGGTGCCCAGAAATGAAAGGGGACGGCGGATATTTTAAAAGATAATGCTGCCAGCGAAATAACCAGCCCAGTTTGCAGCAATATGTTCGGCGAAGTCATGGCTTCCGGGCTAAGTATCGTATTCATATCAAACGTCCCGGTGCTGCCATAAATCAATGCCATGCCGAACAGCAAAATCGCCGACGCCATTGCGCCGAGCAGGAAATATTTAAATGCCGCTTCGTTGCCTGCCACGTCTTGTTTCCGGCTGCCTGCGAGCACGTAAACCGGAATGCTCAATATTTCAATGCCCAAAAAAAGCATCACCAAATTAGAATAGGAAACGAGGCAAAATGCGCCTGCGCATGAAAAAAGCGTGAGCGCAAAAAAGTCCGTCGCCGATTTTTCCTGATTAAAAAAACTGCGGAAACCCCAAAACCAAAGAAATCCTAAAACACACAAAACCAGGATGAAAGGGCGGCTGAAATTGTCTAAGCTCATCATGTCGTACACCGTTTCGGTGTAGCCCAACTGCATGCCCGTCAGCAGGAAAACGGCGATGAAAGACAGCAGCGCCAGCAGCAAAATCGCCTTGCGCAGATTCAAAAATTCGGCGACGAGGGCGGCGACGCCGGATAAGGATATGATTAGAAGTTCGGTCATTTTAGCCGGGTTTAGAAGGTTTCGAGAGGTTTAGGAGGTTTAAAACTAAACCTCCTAAACCTCTCGAAACCTTCTAAACTTAAAAAATTACTTAGGCAAACTCTCCAATAATTGAATCACCGAGCTTTCGGTAATTGCCAATATTGGCTTCGGATATACGCCAAACCAAACGATGAATATGCACACCAAAAACAGCACAATTGACTCTTGCCGGGTTTGTTTTTCATATTCCACCGTCTCGGCTTTCATCTCTCCAAGCATCATTTTTTGGAATGCCCGGAACATGTAAACCACTCCCAAAATAATACTGATGCCCGCCAATGCGCCCAATATTTTGCTGAATTTAAACAAGCTGATTATCAACAAAAACTCACCGACAAACCCACTCGTAAATGGCAACGACACGGCGCTTAGAATGATGATAAAAAACAGAAAAGCCAATCGTGGGTCAATGCTCCGAATGCCACCGAGCCTGTCCATTTCAGAAGTTCCCGTGCGCAAAACGATGATGTCGTACACGAAAAACAACCCGACCGTCGTAATGCCGTGACTGAGCATTTGAATCAAACCGCCCTGCAAACCCTGCACACTCATGGAAAATAACCCAGCGGAAATCAAGCCCACGTGCGCAATGGAAGCGAAGGCAATCAGCCGCTTGTAATCTTTTTGCACGATGGAAATATAAGACGCATACAATATGCTGACGACCGACAAAGTGGCGGCAATCATTCCATATTCCGCAACGCCTTGCGGCACGACGGGAATTAACCAGCGTATCATGCCATACGTTGCCATTTTTAACATCACGCCGGAAAGCAACATGGCGCCGGGCGTCGGTGCTGTGTAATAGGTTTCCGGCTGCCAGGTGTGAAAGGGAAATATTGGCATTTTCACCGCAAAAGCCAGGAATATGCCTGCCATTACTATCCCTTGCTCGTCCACCGGCAGGTTGCGACCGGCGGCATACATTGCCTGTAAATCAAAACTCCGCTCCGGCACGTGCAGGAAAACATAGATGAAGCTGAACAGCATGAACAAGCTGCCGAGCATGGTGTACAGGAAAAATTTCAGCGTTATTTTTTGTCGGTTTTCGCCGCCCCATTTCAGGCAAATAAAGTATATCGGGAGCAGCGCAATTTCCCAGCAGAGGTAAAAAAGAAAACCGTCTGCCGCAATGAAAGCGCCCGCCATTGCTGCATCCATGAGCAAAATGAGGGCGTATAAAACGTGCCGGTCGGGATAATCCCGATTAAAGGAAGCATAAATAATGAGCGGCAAAACGATGGCGGAAAGCAGGGTCAACATGAGGCTGATGCCATCGAGCATGAGGCTGAATCTTGCGCCGATGGCAGGTATCCATTCCGCTGAATATTCAATGGTTTGCTGCCCGGAGGAATTGTAGGTGTAGAGCAGCCAAAGCGCCCATATTGTGTTTAGCAGCGAGCCGCCGAGGGCGACGTATTTTGCGTTTCTGCCTGAAAAATAGGACAAAACGGAGGTCAGTAATGGAATGATAAGTAATGGAAGAAGTATCATCAAAATAGCTTCTGTAGAGCCTAAAGCTGACACCTCGGAAATGCTTTTTTGAGAGAAAAAATTTTCAATTTTTTCTCTCAAAAAAGCATTTCCGAGGTGTCAGCTTTTTGCCCAAGCTCAAAGAATAATTAGCGCCAGCATTGCAACTACGCTCAAAACAAATACTATCACGTAATGCTCCATGTACCCCGTCTGCACCTTCCGCACCCGGTTGCCGAGCGCCACCGTCGCCAATCCGAGCCGGTTCACAAAAGCATCAATGATTTTATTTTCAACAACCCGCTCCAGGAATTCCGAGAACTTGTCGTTTGCCTGCACGATATATTTCCGGTAAAATTCATCCACGAAAAACTTGCCCGCCACGAGCCGTTGAGCGCCTTCCAATTGGGCAATATTTTCAGCCGGGCGCACCTGTTTCTTCACGTATTGCAGGTGCGCAAACCATATCATTCCCAAATACATCAAAGTCGTCACGACAATGAGTGTCAAACCTTCCGCCACGCCAATCACATTTTCGTGTGCGCCCAATGCCGGCGCCAGGAAATTGCTGATGCTGCCATGATATCCGACCACGTCTTGCAGAATATGCGGCAAGCCAATCCAGCCACCGCAAATGGACAATATTGCCAGGATAATCAGCGGAATAGTCATGGTTTTTGGTGACTCGTGCAGGTGGTGAAATTGCTCATGCGTGCCCCGAAATTCACCGGAAAAAGTCAGGAAAAACAGGCGGAACATATAAAATGCCGTGAGCAGCGACACGATAATTCCGAGGATAAAAAGCGCCATATTGTTGTGCAAAACCGAGGCGAGAATTTCGTCTTTGCTGAAAAAACCAGCCAACGGCGGGATGCCGGAAATGGCAATCGTACCAATTAAAAATGTGGAATAAGTCACCGGCAAATGCTTTTTCAAACCGCCCATTCTGCGAATATCCTGCTCCCCGCTCATCGCATGAATGACGCTGCCGGAGCCGAGAAATAATAGGGCTTTAAAAAAAGCATGAGTGACGACGTGAAATATAGCTGCAGAATATGCGCCCACGCCGAGCGCCAAAAACATCAATCCCAATTGGCTCACCGTCGAATATGCCAGCACTTTTTTAATGTCCGTCTGCATCACACCGATAATTGCGCCGAGCAATGCCGTCGCCACGCCAACCCACGCCACCACGATGGAGACCTCCGGCGATGCCTGAAAAAACACGTGCGTCCGAGCCACCAAATACACGCCTGCCGTCACCATCGTCGCCGCATGGATGAGGGCGGAAACGGGCGTCGGCGCTGCCATTGCGTCGGGCAACCAGGTGTAGAGCGGGATTTGGGCGCTCTTTCCCGCCGCTCCGAGCAGCAGGCAAAGGGCAATCAAACTTAATATTCCACCGGGTACTTTTTGCAATGTTGCCAGTCCTTCGGCGGACAATATTTCAGGATAATTCAACGTGCCGAGATGCAGCACCATCAGACACATCGCCATCAAAAATCCGAAGTCGCCGATGCGGTTCATCACGAAGGCTTTTTTTGCCGCATCGTTGTTTTTCATGTCTTTGTACCAAAAACTAATGAGCATAAACGAGCAAAAACCGACCCCTTCCCAGCCAATAAATGTCACTAAGAAATTATCCGCCAATATCAATATGAGCATGAAAAACACGAATAAATTCAGGTAGGCAAAAAAGCGCCGGATGCCGTCATCTTCCCACATATATCCCACCGAAAAAACGTGGATGAGGAAGCTGACGCCGGTAATCATGAGAATAAACGTGGCGCTCAAACGGTCAATTAAAAAAGAGAATTGGCTGTCGAAAGTGCCGGAAGTTATCCAGTCATAAACCAGCACCACGTGCGGTTCTTCGCTCGACCAAATATGGCTGAACACCATCACTGCTGCCAAAAACGACACGAATACCCCGGCGCAAGCCGTCCAAGCTGAGACGCCTTTTGGCAACAATCGGTTGAGTCCGCCGACGATGGCGAAGGAAACAAGCGGAGCAAAGGCGACGAGTTTTGCGTAAAAATCCACTTTGGGTAATTGGTGATTGGTGATTGATGATTAGTGATTGGGCTACCCAATCACCAATCACCAATCACCAATCACCATTTTAAATTGCTCAAATTAAAAGTATCGGTTGATTTGAGGTTGCGATATATCATCATCAAAATAGCCAGCCCGACCGCCACTTCCGCCGCCGCAACTGCCATGATGAAGAAGACAAAAACCTGCCCGGAAGTATCATTCCAAACGGTCGAAAAAGCGACCATGAGCAGGTTCACGGCGTTGAGCATCAATTCGATAGACATGAATTTGATGATGGCGTTCCGCCGGACGATGACGCCGAATATGCCGATGGTGAAAAGTACGGCGCTGAGGAAAATGTAGTAATTGACTGGCATCGTTTCTGAAAAAGACTAACTGTTTTAGCGTGTATTTTGAAATTCCGGCGCAGCCAATTCGCCCACACCCCCCACCCCTAAAGGGGAGCAAACCCTGC
>CAZHLB010000400.1:0-6354 GCA_964533005.1 uncultured Saprospiraceae bacterium | reverse complement strand
GAATTCATTCGCCGCAAGCTCGGCGAATGAATTCGCCGGTACAATTCGACCAGGTCAGCTATCATTCCTTCTTTTTCTTGCCGCCGAAGCGATACCTGAGCGTGAAATCCAAAGACCAGTTGCCCCGGAGCCGTTGAAATGTCCCATCGTAAAATGCGCCTGCCTCGATGCTGAACCGGGGCGAAAGGAAATACTCCGCACCGCCGCCTACCTTGAAAAAATGCGAAAGGTCTTTCTGAAAGTCAGGCGTTTCCGTACGGCGCCAATTCAAACCGGCTTCGGCATGTGTGAAAAATTGGAGGCGCTTGGATGGAATTGGCAAGTAGTAGCGGGTGAAAACACTGGGCTGTAAGGTCAGGTAATTGTACTGCTCGCCGCCGTTTTTCAAAGCTGTGTACTGCAAGCCAATCCCACTGCCGACCGCCCAGTTTTTGGCGACGAAGTAGCCGGCGTCGAAATTCAGCCGCCCTTGCCAGTAATACTTGCTCATGCCGAAGCCAGGCAAATCTGCGCCGAGCATCCAGGTTCCTCGTTCCGTTTGGGCAAAAAAATGGCTCGCCCAAGCCATGCAAAGGAGCACGGCGATTGCTGTTTTTTTCATCGCAATTGATTTAAGGTGAAGAAGTTGTGATGGAAATGATGCTGAGAAAGTGGAGCGGAAAAGTAGCTTGGTTGTACGGCTGGAGGCTAACCTTTCCGAAAGTTTCAAACTTTCGGAAAGGTGGGTTCCTCAAAAAATGACAAGCCTGATTTTCTCTCCTGTCCGCTTTTCCACGAGAAAATAAACGCCCGGCGGCAGGTTTCCCGCTTCAAAAAACTGCCTGCCTGCACCCGCCTCGATTTGCCGGATTTCATTGCCAAAAACGTCGAACAGGAGCAAACTCACCGGTTCCCCCGCTTCCAGCCAAGCCTGCTTTTTCACCGGGTTGGGAAAGACTTGCCAGGCAGGTTTATTTTCCTCCAAAAGCACCGCCGCTATTGGGCTGTAGGAAAATGAGCCGTCCAAATCCACCGCTTTCAAACGGTAATAATTCACCCCCCTGCCCCCCTCAAGGGGGGTTAAGAGCGGCGCTTCGTCGAGGAAAAAATAGGGGCTGGCTTGCCCGGCTTGCGTTCCGATTTTTTCAAAAAGCACCCCGTCCCGGCTGCGCTCGATTTCAAAAAAAGCAAAGTTCGTCTCGCTGGCGGTCGCCCAATCCAAAGCGACGCTGCTGCCTTGCCGTTGCGCCCGAAAGTGCAGCAATTCGATGGGCAGCAAAGCACAAGCGCCCGGCGAAACTTCAATCATGGGCCCCGAACCGCAACCCGCCGGGTCGAAGCAAGTGGCGGCAGTGCTGTAATCCATTTTGACCAAAGCGCCGGTGAGGTCTGCCGAACTTGGAGCATGAATGGCGACGCCAGGCGGGATTGACCAATTCATCAATTCGCCCGTAGCGATGCGGTGCGCCAAGCCGTCAGCGTGCCCCAATTCGTGCAAGGAAATGGTCTCGAAATCAAACTCAGTGCTGCTCGGCAGGGCGGGCCCAAATTCCCAAGAGTAGCCCGTCGCAGGCGTCGTGCGGAAGCGCATGTCCACTTCCGCCAGGCACCAAACAGTGTTGGCTTGGTTGCAACTGCCGTTGGTGTCGCCCCAGTAGCGAGTGGTCGTGACGGCGAGATTTCCGGAAGGCAGGCTGGGGTCGAACATCACCACGTTTTCGCCGTCGAGGGCATTGCCATTAGCAGTCGTTCCGCCGGGTGACCAATTGACGAGGCTGGCGCAGCGCCAGGTTTCCACCGCTCGCTCGAAGGCTGCCGTCGCATCGGCGTTGCTGGAAAAACCGGAAGTGGTGTTGTACAAAAAAGTGTAGCCGCCGCTGCCGTTCATGTTTCGCAGGTAAAACCGCTGACGGGTGACTTCTGAAAAACCGGAATAATCGCTGTTGATGGCGGTGTGTGCATAGCCAATATTCAGCGGCGAGCCGGAGCCGCCGGTAATCGGATTATTGACGTAAAAAGTGCCGGTGCCCGCTCGTTCCGGCACTTTCACCACAATCTGGCTGCTCGACCAGGAAACATAGTCCGAAGCGTTTGGCGGTGCGATGTCAGTGGCGCCGCCGTCGTCGGCATTTTGAAAATTCACCGACCCCGGAAAGCCGCCCATCAACACGCCGTTGATGGTCAGAAAGTCTTCGGTGACGATGGTTCCGGCATTGGTTGGGTTGGGAGAAAAATTGCTCACCGGGAAAAATTCGGGCTGCACCACCTCAACAAATTCCCTCGGCTCGAAGACATTTCCTTCGGGCGACAGCGCCGCCTGCCCGGTCAGGCTGGCGATGCGAGCGAAAGTTTCCGCTTCGTTGCGAGGCGGTTCGGCGAGCAGGTCGTGGTACAAACCTCGCTGGTAAGTCAAAGCACCTTGAGCATCGGCGTAGGCAAAACTTTGCAAAAAACCGGGCTGCTGCGAGCGCAGGTTTTTGTCGTCGAGCAGGTGATTGTCGCCTTCGAGGAAAAGCAGGTACTCGTTTTCTGGCGACAATTGAAGGGTGGGTTGGGAAATCTGCGCCCGGTTTTCGAGTGTGCCGCCCAGCGAGATGACGCCTATTTCAGTAGGCAAGTAGGCGGGTGGGCGAGTAGGCGGATAGGCGGCAAGGTTGGCTTTCAGCCAGGCGGCGACGGCGATGCGGTGCAGCGTATAAATATTTCCGGCGGCGTCTTCGTAGCAATGCCGCCCGGTTTCCTTGCCCAGCACGATGGAGGCGGATTTTTGCGCCCGCTCTTCGAGCGAAACTGGATAGGAACCGCATTGGGCTTGCATTTGGGAAAACTGACCGCAAGCGACAGCAGTCAGCCAAAGGAATCGAAGTCGAAAACGTGTTTGCATCGGAACGAGTGTTTGCGTTGCCGATAGGAAAGGAAGTCAATAAAGAAGGATGTCAGGAAAGATGTGGATGTTGGGTAGGCGATGAAAGGGGGGTAGGTGAGCACGTGCAAAAATATCCCTTTTACCGGAGGATGAAAACGCTGGGTAGATAGTGTCATTTTGCGAGTGATTGTAGCCGAGGCTGTATCAAAAGGCAGTTTTTGAAAAACATCACAGATTTTTATTTCAACACATAGTCACATAGACTACATAGCCCAAATACTATGTGACGCTATGTGACTATGTGTTTAAAAAAATTCTGCGTCTAAATTTTCAAGTTGACTTATGAGACAGCCTCCAGCCTCATTTTCCAAGCCTGCCAAACAAGTTTGGCGGCACGGTTTCACGCAGACCCGACATGAGCCGAGAACCTTTTCAAGACCACCGCCCGCTCCGCCACATTCAACACTTGCGTTCCATTTTCCAGCAACAACAAAGGCTCATTCCAGATGGCATGACCGCAGGCAAGCAGCCTGCCAGGATGTCTTTGCAGCAAATCCAGCACCGCCTTGCCGCCCTTGCGAGGCGAATCAGTGTGAAATGGATTTTGATGCAGCAAAGTCAAGTCTGCCCGCTTGGCAAGCAAAGCGTCGAGCTTTTGACAGAAATCAATTTCCGGCAGGTAGTTGTGTTTGCCGTTTTCTCCGATGACGCCGGAAAGCCCAGCCAGCTTGAAGTTTTCAATTTCGACGGCATTGTTTTCCAAGTAAAAAATGCCCGGCTCTTGCCGCAGGCGGTTCAGCCTGTTCCAGTTTTGCCCAAAATCGTCGTGGTTGCCGCTCACGCCCGCCACCCATTGGAAATGTGTTTTGAAGGCTTTCCAAATGCCGGATACGTCGCCAAGCCCGCCTCGCCTGCCCACCAGGGCAAAGAAGTCGCCGCAGAGCAGGACGCCTGTTTTTTCAGGACGTAGGTTCATTTCGATGGAAAGTGCGGCTGCCAAAAATTCGGGAAGGACTTCGCCGAGCAAGCGGGTTTCGCCGTTTTCCTGCACCGTGCCTTGCAGGTCGGAAGTGAGCAGCAGGGCATCCAATTCTTCGGGAATGCCTTCGGCAACGCCTTTCAGGACGGGCAGCGTCCAGTGCCAATTGCTGCGGTTGCCCCAGCGGTCGGCTCTGGTTCCGGCATTGTGGTAGGGAAATTCTGCGATGGGTTCGGAGGAGAGGTCGAGGATTTTCATGCGTTGGTTTTTTGGCGAGGGAAAGCAGGGTAGTTGGCAAAAAGTTTCAGAGCCGGAGAGAGGTTCAGTAGTTCACGTCATGGAATGGGGAGAGATAGTACGGTCGCAATCCTGCCTTAGCCGGAGAGAGGTTCAGAAACAAGCTGCATTTCGTCAATCAAAAAAAAGGCGTCCCGAACTGCATCGAGACGCCTTTCCTGGTTGGTACTATGAGGCTTTCATGCTTGCCCGACCAAGCCCAGCCGCTCCTCTGCCAAGCGCAGCATCCATTGGCGGACAGCTTCTGCGTCCATGTTTTTGACCTTGTCGTAAGGCATGACGATGCGGTAATATTTCTTGCCTTTCTTTTTCCAGGCGTCATCTTTTCTCCAGTCATCGTTGGCGCAGACGTAAATGATGGCAATATTTTCCTTCATGTCAGCCAGCGCTTCTTCGACGAAATAGATGTCAACTTTATCAAGGACATCGTGCTCGGCAATACTTGTGACATTTACCATGGCTACTATTTTTTGATTCAAAGTAAAGGTTTTCAGTCGGTTCTCAAATTGCCAGGAGGATACACCATCCGCTCTTCGGGTAGGCGGGCAATGTTTTCAGGCTGCAAAGGATAGTTGTAAATTTTAGTTTTCTCCTGTTCCAGGCATTCGTCCAACCTGCCTTTGAATTGAATGTCAAATATCAGGTTGTTTTCATCCAGAAACTCCTCTGAATACCTTCCTTTTTCACCCTTTTTAGTTACGCCAAATCGCCAGACTTCGCCTCTTTTCAGGATAATCCAGCCTTTTGGGCATCTTTTGCACCGATACAATCCAAGTTTTTTTGCAACCAAGGCATATTGCATGGCATCCCGCAAAAACTCGATGTCTCGCCTAAGCTGCCCGGCTCGCTTCTTTCTCAACCTGGGTTTTCCATCCTCCCACTCGACCACCTGGTCGAAAGTCAATTTTTCACCCTTTTCTTCTTCTTCCGCAGAAAAGGGGGACTGCATTTCCCGCAGCTTTTGTCTGAGTAGTCTTTCTTGTTCGTCAATTGACATGGTTCAGCCGTTTTTCTGTTTTCTGCTGCGAATGAACCGCTGCCGCCCGACCTGCGCAAATATTTTAAAATGGTATGGTTGATAGGCTGATATGCTTGAAAATGACAAGCAAAGGAAATTGGCAAGCGCAATCCTGCCTTAGCCGGAGAGAGGTTCAGAAGATGAACGGGCAAGGTGACTGGGAGGACGAGAAGGGGTCGCAATCCTGCCTTAGCCGGAGAGAGGTTCAGAAGTATTGGCTCGGTACCGCCGCTGCCAATAGAACTCACGTCGCAATCCTGCCTTAGCCGGAGAGAGGTTCAGAAGTATGGATGGAGACTACAAAAGGCGTGTCGCCAAAGGGTCGCAATCCTGCCTTAGCCGGAGAGTGGTTCAGAAATCAACGGTCACTTTGGAGGGTTCATAACCGAAAACGTGCCGCAATCCTGCCTTAGTCGGAGAGAGATTCAGAAGTTGCCGTCGAGGCTGTCACCCGCTATCTCGAGCAGTCGCAATCCTGCCTTAATCGGAGAGAGGTTTAGAAGCTGGCCAGAGGAGGAAAAAAAACATCCTGACTTTCCGTCGCAATCCTGCCTTAGCCGGAGAGAGGTTCAGAAGATAGTCGGCGGGATGAATTACGAGGGAGCCAACGCGTCGCAATCCTGCCTTAGCCGGAGAGAGGTTCAGAAGCTGGAGAGCAACAACTTGCCGGACTCGAGGTTCCTGTCGCAATCCTGCCTTAGCCGGAGAGAGGTTCAGAAGCCAATGCCTACAATAAGGTGGCGAATTGGGTATTCAAGTTTCAATCCTGCCTTAGCCGGAGAAAGGTTCAGAAGTCAACTCGCACTGCCTTTATGAAGGAAATCAAAGCGTCGCAATCCTGCCTTAGCCGGAGAGAGGTTCAGAAGGTGATAAATAAAACAATCTTGTTTGCATCATAATAGTCACAATCCTGCCTTAGCCGGAGAGAGGTTCAGAAGCTTGGGTGGGTTGCAATCGGGGTTGAATGCTCTTGGGTCGCAATCCTGCCTTAGCCGGAGAGAGGTTTAATTACTGTATCACCCACCAAATACCGCTCGTAGTCACGTCGCAATCCTGCCTTAGCCGGAGAGAGGTTCAGAAGTCTAAGTACCAACTGGGAACCAACATGCTTTTCCTGGTCGCAATCCTGCCTTAGCCGGAGAGAGGTTCAGAAGCTGGAGAGCAACAACCCTAATCGTCAAAAAAAAATTGTCGAAATCCTGCCTTAGCCGGAGA
>CAZHLB010000399.1:0-6365 GCA_964533005.1 uncultured Saprospiraceae bacterium | reverse complement strand
CCCCCTCGTCGCCGAGCCAGTCGAGCGCCAAACGTGGAAAAAAATGCACGAGCCGCTGCCCGGCACAGGCGGCAAATTTTGCTCGATGAAAATGCCCCACTTGAACTGCACATCTTCCCGAAGCATCACGTCTTTCTGTTCCCAATCCTTGCCGGGGTAGTTTTTGTCTGCCAATTGGTTGTAAAATTTCGACTTCACGTCTTCCACACATTGCAGGGTCGAAGTCGCCTGCACGTAAGCCAATTTCAGTGGAAAACCTGGCGAGGCGGCGTAGCCGAAAGCCGTCCCGAAGCGGAAAATCCCGGCAGGCGATTTCAGGTCGCCCTCTTTTTTCTGGTTGCCGGGCTGCGGTTCATGCAAGCCTCTGCCCCACGCAATGCCTTTCAAGCCGAGCGAAACGGGATGCGCCTCGCCAACCTGCCGCCAGGTCGAGCCGTGTTTTTCGAAGCGGTAAAGCTTTGCCGAAGTGCTTGATTCGCTTGGGCTTACGACAATGACGAGTTGCCCGCAATTTTGAAAAAGTGAAGGTTTGGCAGGTTGGCTTTCCGCCGGTTGGCAAGCAAAAAAGGAAAGCAAGAGAGGAAGCGTGAATGCAGTTTTTTGATTCATGGTCAAGTTTTTCGAGGGGCGTTAATCAACACTACTTTTTTTTAAACACATAGTCAGATAGAACACATAGAGTTGACATTCAACAACCTATGTGTTCTATGTGACTATGTGTTTAAAAAAAGTAGTGTTGATTACTCCTTCACAACCCGTCTCACCGCCGTCCCGAAAGCCCCCGTCAGTGAAACAAAATAAGTCCCCGAAGGCAAACCCGCCAAATCCAAAACCGCCAAGTTGCTGCCCACCGACGCCTCCATTTTCTCCGCCAAAACTTGCCGCCCCGTCAAATCCAGCAGCCGAATAATTGCCATTTCCGAGGCAGGATAGGTGAAAGAAACATTCAATTTCGACGAAGCAGGATTGGGAAATGCCTCGAAAATTCCCTCGAAATTCCCGGCGGCATTCGTGCCCGTCGAAGCGCAAACAATTTCAGCCTCCCAGCCGCCCCGATGCACCGTTGCGTTTGAAGTAAAATGCAACATCAGGCAGCCCGACGGGTCGCTCGAAGTGAACGTTCCAGGCAAAACATTGCCCGAAAAAACGCCCAGCGACGGCGACGTTTCCATATTCCCGTTCAGGATTTCCAGCAAATCAGCACCCTGCTGCGTCTCGAAAAACTTGAAAACCAGCGATGCCGTGTCGCCCGCCATTTCCGGGCAGATACGCACGAAATAATCCTCGTTTGCGTCGTAGTCGCCATCCTTCCCGCCCGTGTCGTACATCGTGCTGCCGCATGAAAGCAGGGTCGAAAAAGCGAGAGGCCCCGCAAACTCGCCGGGCCCCTCCGACCCGCAAATTCCCCGCACGTAAGCTTCATAATTTGCGCCAGCAGCAAGCCCCGCCAAGTCTACCGAATTGCTGGCAATGTTGCCGATGAACTGGCTTGCGCCAATACCTGGCATGAACCCAGGCGCACCCACTTCCCAATGATAAGAAGTGGCTTCCGGCAAGGCTTCCCAACTCAAAGTAGCCCCGTCCGAAGCGATGTCGGAGGTGGAAAAATTGAGCGGCGCAACGCACCCTGCGCAATTCACTTCCGCAACCCAGCCCGACGAAACCGACGAACCGTCTGAGTACCAACTAAATGTGATGCAGCCGGAGGCGCTCGTTCCGACAATGGTTGGCGGAATGTTGCCGCCGGAATAGCTGCCCAGGTAAATTCCAGCCGTCGAGCTCCCGTCGTAAATCGCCAGGTAGTCGCAGCAGCCTTCGGTGGAAAACTCCGTGAAAATCACCTCCAGCGTCTGCCCCGGCGAGTGCGGGCAGATGGTCGTCACGTAGCTTTCACCGTTGTTGTAGTTGCCGTTGGGGCCGCCGCTGTCGTAGAAAAAATCGCCGCAGGCAACCGCCGTTTTGAAGGCTGCCGCTGCGCTGAAATTGCCAAAGCCGTTGCTGCCGCAATCGCCCCGCACGTAAACTTCGTAGCTCATTGCGCTCTCCAAACCGCTCACCTGAACGGTCGTCGAGGTGGAAGTTCCAGAAGCGATTGCTGCCCCCGTGCCTGCCGCAAAACCCGGCAAACCAACCTCCCACTCGTAGCTCGCCGTGCCACCGGGCAGCGCATTCCACGTCAGCGTCGCCGACCCTGCGCCCACCTCTGAAACCGCCACCCCGCTCACTTTTGCGCAAGCCACGCAACTCACCTCCGCATCCCAACCGGCAAAAGATTGCCCGCTTTGCGGCGAAAAACTGAAGGTCAAGCAGCCGCTCGGATTCGCAGCGGTGAGCACCGGCGGCAGGTTCGTTCCGAAATATTGACCAATCACCGGCGCACTCGTATTGTCGCCGTCAAACACGTAGAAATAGTCCTCCCAGCCGTGAATTTGGAAGGTGTTGAACGTCACCTCCACCGACTGACCCGGCACGTCGGGGCAGATGGTCGTGATGCTCTGGATGTAGGGTTGGTAATTGCCATTGACTCCGCCCGGGTCGTAAAAATGGTCGCCGCAGGTGGGCGCCGTGACGTATTTGATAGGCTTGGAAAAGGCGCTCCAATCGCTGCCGCCGCAGCGGGTGCGGACGTAAATTTCATATTCGGTTGAGCTTTCCAGCCCTTGCGCCGTGGCGAAAAGGTCGCTCGTCGAGCCTGCATCCGCCGCCGCTCCCGTGCCTGGTGTGAAGCCTGGCAAACCCACTTCCCACTCGTAGCCGGTGGCGTCGGGCAAGCCTGTCCAGGAGAAATAAATCGTTGAAAATGTGGCACTTCCGCCAACTACCGCATTCGGAAAAGCGCAGGAAATGCAGTTCACCGCAGCCTGCCAACCAGGCGCAGTTTGCCCGTCGTTGGATTGAAAAGTGAGGTTGAGGCAGCCGTCGGGCGAGTTCGAGACGACCTTGCCGGGGCTGTTGGTGCCGGTGAAAGTTTGGTAAAAAATATTGTCCGAGATGCCAAGCGAGGCGCAGCAAGCCGCCAATTCAAACTCCGAAAAATCCAGTTCCACGTAGTCGCCGGGCGCTTCCGGGCAGATTCTGATTTGGGAATATTGATTGATTGGATAGTTGGCGTCCGCCCCGCCGGGGTCGGTAAACGAGTCGCCGCAGGTGGGAAAAGTCTTGAAACGAACGGGCCCGTTGAACTCCCCGGTTTCGCCGCCGAGGCAGGTCGAGCGCACGTAAACGTCATATTCCGTATTGCCGTCCAGCCCGGCAGCGGTGGCAGTCCAGGTGGGCGTGTTGCTCGAAAATAGCGCCGTCGCCGTGCCAGGAACGAAGCCAAGGACGCCTATTTCCCAGCGATAAAACTCAGCCGTCGCCACCTGGAACCAATCGAGTTGCACCGTGCCGCCGACGCCGTTGGTCACGTGCAAACCATTTGGGCTGGCGCAATTCACGCAACTCACCGAGGCAGCCCAACCGGGCGCTGGCGTGTTGTTTTGCGAAACAAAACGGAAGGTCAGGCAGCCGCTGTTGGTGGTCGCCGTCAGCGTGCCGGGGTTGTTTTGCATTTGCCAATTGCCCAGATAATTCGCCCACGCACCTTCAAAATCATACACCTCTAAAAACGTGCAGCATTCGCCCAGGTCGAACTCCGAAAAAGTCACCTGCGCAAAAGTCCCCGGCACGTCGGGGCAGATGGTCGTGATGGTTTCAAAGTATCCGCTGAAATCGCCGGTCGCACCTGCCGGGTCGAAAAACGAGTCGCCGCAAGTGGGCGAAGTCTGAAAAAATTTTGCCCCTGAGAAGGCGCTGAAATCGCTGCCGCCGCAGTTCGCCCGCAGGTAAACTTCGTAAGCCGTGCCGCTTTCCAGCCCCGTCACCAGCACGTTTGTATTGCTCAAATCGCCCGAAGCGACCGCCTCGCCCGTGCCCGGCGTGAAACCTGCCAGCCCCACTTCCCAGGTGTAGAACCCAGCATTTGCAAGGGAATTCCAGGTCAGTTCCACGCTGTTGCTTTTGATGTTGAAAGGCTGCAAACCCGTCGGAATCGGGCAGGTCACGCATTCGACCGCCGCCTGAAAACCGCCCCAATCGTCACCGCCATTTGCCTGAAAATGTATGCTGAGGCAGCCCGTCGAATTGGTGGCGGAAACGACGCCGGGGCTGTTCGTGCCGGTGAAACTGCCGATGAGCGGAAACCAAAAATTGTCGCCGTCCCAGATTTCCAAATAGCTGCAACAAGCCGCCAGCTCGAACTCGCTAAAATCAAGCTGGACGTACGTTCCAGGCGTTTCCGGACAGATAATTTGGTACAAAACTCCCACTTCCGAAGAGTCGCCGCCCGCCACCACGAGGGTGTCGCCGCAAGCCGGCACGGTGGAAAAAGCGATGGGCGCACTGAAAACGCTGGCATCGTTCGTCCCGCAATTTGCCTGGACGTACACTTCGTAAGCCGTGCCGCTTTGCAAACCGCTGACATGCAATTGATTGGTGTTCAAATCGCCGGAAGCAACCGCTGCACCCGTGCCCGGCGCAAAACCTGCCTGCCCGATTTCCCAGTGGTAAAACGAGACGTTGGGAATGCTTTGCCACTGCAAATCCACGCTGCTTTGGCTGGGATTGTTGGCAGCCAAACCCGCCGGGCTTGGGCAACTCACGCAGCCCACCTGCGCCGCCCAGCCGCTGCCGACGTCCGTTTGACCTTGATTTGCGCTGGAATAAAAGCGCACGTACATGCAACCCGAAGCATTGGTCGCCGTGAGCGTGCCGGGGTTTTGGTTGCCCGAAAAATAGCCGAGGTACTCGCCGCCCCAATAATTGCTATTGAAAACTTCGAGGTAGGCGCAGCAAGGCTCCAGGTCGAATTCGGTGAAAGTTAGCGAAGCGTAAAGCCCCGGCTGGTCGGGGCAAATCAAAACTTCCTTCGACTCGTTGGGCGCAGGGCTGCCGGTGGCGCCGCCGCTGTCGAAAAAGGTGTCGCCGCAGGTCGGCAGGGTGGTGAAGGAGGTTTTTTGCCAGGCGCTCGTGTCGCCGTTTTGGCACAAAACCGCCACGTAAGCGTCGTGCTTCGTGCCACTTTCCAAGCCCGTCACCAGCACGTCGGCGAGGTTGGTCGTGCCCGTTTCGGCGGCAGCACCCGTGCCTGGCGCAAAATCAGTCGCCCCCACTTCCCACACGTAAGCCACCGCCGCCGGCAATTGCTGCCACTGCAAATTGACGCCTTGCAAAGTCAGATTGTAAGCGCCGACCCAATTGAGTGGCGGGCAACTCACGCAATTCACCGTGCCTGCCCAGCCTGCGCCGGTCTCCTGCAAATTGGGTTGGTAAAGCGACAAAGTGAGGCAGCCCGACGGGTCAACCGAGGTCAATGTACCGGGAATACTCGTGCCGGTGTAAACTCCGATGTCGCCAAAACCATTGCCATTTCCGTTGCTGACGACCAGCGAGGCGCAGCACGGCGGCATCTCAAATTGTTGAAAATCAAGGGAAACGAACGTGCCGGGTGCATCCGGGCAAATCGTGGTGGCGGGGTTGGAGAGGAGGTTGAAATTCCCGTCGGCTCCACCGGAATCGAAAAATGGGTCGCCGCAGCCGGGGCTGGTTTTCACTGCATGGGGCCCCGAAAATTCGCTGCTACCCGCCCCGCCGGGGCAATTCGAGCGGAGGTAAATTTCGTAAGCCGTGTTTTTCGCCAGGTTGTCGGCGATGGCAAAATTGTCGCCGGTCGTGCCGGAATTGACTGCCTCGCCTGCGCCGGGAACGAAGCCCGGCAAGCCGATTTCCCAATCATAACTCGCCCCGGCGGCAACTTGCCACCAGGAAAAATGCGCCGAATTGCCGCCTGTTTTTTCCACCCGAAACAAATTGGGGCGAGGGCAAGGCGAGCATGTCACCTCTGCCTCCCAGCCGCTGGCGGTGCCTGCGCCTTGCGGATTGAAATAAAAAGTGAGGCAGCCCGTCGGGTTGGCAGCGGAAAAAGTAGCCGGAATGGCATTGCCCGACCAGGCGCCGAGGTAGTTGCCGAAGATGTTGTCCGAGTCGTAAACGCTGAGAAAATCGCAGCAAGCCTCCGTCTCGAAGCTGTTGAAATGCACCTCGATGAAGTCGCCCGGCTGGTCGGGGCAGAGCGTCATGACGGTGACCGTGCCGTCGGAGTAGTTGCCGTTTGCGCCGCCGGGGTCGAAAAAATTGTCGCCGCAGCCGACGAGCAAAGGGCGGTTGTTGGCAAAAATGAGAGAAGAAATCGCCAGAAAGCAGGCGAAGCAGAGAGCTTTGGGTAACGAACTTGACATGGGAAAGAAGTTTGAGAGATGATGCTGAAAAAAGGGCATTCCTTCGAGCAGCTCTTTGAAAACCAAAGGTTTGAGGTGAGCAATTGACAA
>CAZHLB010000398.1:0-6368 GCA_964533005.1 uncultured Saprospiraceae bacterium | reverse complement strand
GAGGGTTGTTCCTGCGAGGCTGACGTAGTTGTGGGTCAAGGTGATGCCGTATTTGAGGGCGAGGTAAGTCTCGATTTGCTCGATTTCCGAAGCCTCCAAGACGTGGTCGAAATTAATGACCTCGGCTATGCTGCCTGCAAATTGCTGGGCTGCCACCACGTAGTTGCCGCCGGAGTTGGCGATGCCCATGCCCCGGTTGGCTGCTGCGGCGTACGGAATATTGAGCGCAGTTGCGTTCGAGTTGGTGTTCGAAGCCTGCAAGCTGCCGTTCAACCAAAGGTTTGCCTCACCGCTTGCCGCTTTGATGCGAGTTCCGGTGAACAGCGACGCCACGTCGTTATTGGCTGAAATCGTGCTTTTTATGTTTGCTGCATAACTGTCGCCAGGACTATTGACTCTCATGCCCAACGTGCCCGAGCCAGCCATTCCGATGTCGGCGTCTTCGGAGACGTTGCTCTGGTTGCCCATGATGATTGGATTGGCATACGCCACGTCGCCGCCTGCCTGGGCAGTTTTGAAAATTATCAAAGTCGTGTGGTCATTGCCAATCAAACCTGCCTGGGCAGCGCCCAGCGACTGGAAATATTTTGAGTTTGCAGCAAACTGGTATGCCGGGTTGAAGTTGATGCCGGAGGCATTTTTCACGATGGCATTCGTGCCGCCCGGTTGGTTGGTTGCGGTGAAATTGTAGGCATTTGCGGAGGCGTCTTTCCAAGTCGTTGCATCGGAAGTTGCTTCGTCCGCTTTCAGCCAGAGGGTCGGGTCGCAAGCGAGCAAGCTGCTGGCGCAATTCAGCACCAAATTCGTGCTGCCCGCCGGAGGCGTCAAACCTGTCAAAGCCGAGCCTGCCGAGCCTGCCGTCGCAAATCGGTCAGCCCCGCCTGCGCAGCCGCCGGAACTGACCTGCGTGCCATTCACGCCGCCGCCCATCTGCGTCGTCACCGTGCCGCCGAGGGCTGCCGAAGACCAAACCACACCGCCGCCACCGCCGCCGCCGGGGCCCCAGCACGAGCCGACGTTGATGCTGCCGCCGTTGCCGCCCCGCACGTCCACCGTCAGGTTGGTGGAATAGCTGGCGACTTCGAGCAAAACCGAGCCGCCCGCTCCGCCGCCGCCTGCGCCGTCAGCGCCAGCCATTGCCGTTTGGCTTGCGCCCCGGCTGATGATGCTGTTTCCGTTGCCTTTCAGCGAAGGCGTTTTGATAAAGGCGATGCCGCCGCCCGCCACGCCTGCGGTTGCCTGGTTGTTGTTGTCGTGACCGCCGCCGCCGCCGCCGCCTGCGAAGACCCGGTTTTCGGAATTAGAGTAGGTCAAAACCGCCCCGCCGAAGCCGCCGCCGACCGTGCCGTTGTAATAATCTGCGCCGCCGAGACCGCCTGCGCCTGCGTTCGAGCCGCCGCCGCCGCCAGCGTTGTGGGCGTTGCCGCCGCCGCCGCCGTTGGCTTGTTTGCCCCGGTTTTGGTGTTTGCCGGTGACGTATTTCGCAATGCCTTCGCCTTTTTGACCGCCGGTATTGGAGCCGCCGCCGTAGGTCAGCACATTGTCGCTGCCTTCGAGCGGGCTGTCAGCGCCGCCCCGGAAGCCTTTGCCGGTCAGGTCAATGGCTGCCTGCATTTCAATTTCGGGGGCTTCGAAGGCGAGGATGCCGCCTTTCGAGCCGTTCCAGGCAGCCGCCGTGAGCGTTCCGCCAACGACAACTTTGTTCACGTAAACGGGCACCCGAACAATCTGGACTGCGCCGGAAGCTGCGTAGGTGTTGAGGAGTTGGTATTTCGGAACGATGTTCTTGCCGTTGATTTGGGCAATCTCGTTGTACTCGTATTTGCCTGCGTTGTTGAGCGCCGTGACGTTGCCAAAAGCGGTCGTTTCGGTCACGTCAATCGTTGCGCCCTGCATTTGAATGATGATGATTTTGTCGCCGACGGCGAAGCCCGTCACGTCGTCCACGCCAAAAATGCCGTCGCTGCAAATCTTCTGGACGGCTGCGTAGGAGTTGATAACGCCCTTGATGCAAGTGACCGGAACGGCAGGCTGCACCGTGCCGATTGGCAGAGTGAAGTTGGTCAAAACGCTGCCCGCCGTGCCTGCGGCTGCGCCCCAAGCAGAGCCGTTCCAGCCATAGTTTCCGCCTGACAATGTGGTGGTTACGTTGACTGGCAAAGCGCCGTTCGACCAGACGAGACCGCCGCCGCCGCCGCCGCCCGTGCCGTGAGCGCCCGCTGCATCGCCGCCTTTTCCACCGCTGACTTTGAGGTTCACTTCGCCGCCGTAAGTCGTGACGTCGAGCAAAATCGAGCCGCCTGCGCCGCCGCCGCCGCCGCCGTCGATACTTGCGTTGGTAGCCGTTGCGCCCGAGGCGTCGAGGATGCTGTTGCCGAGCATGGCTGCGGATTTCAGGTAAATGATGCCACCGCCCTGTCCGCCATTCGAGCCTGCGCCATTATTCTGGTGGCCTGCGCCGCCGCCGCCGCCAAAAAAGATACGTTTTTCAGTCGCATTCAACCAAGAGGAAAGCGAGCGTCCCGGTTCGCCGCCAGTCAGGGTGTTGTAGGCATATTGGTTGCCGCCCCTGCCGCCTGCGCCGAAATAACCGCCGCCTGCGCCGCCCGCATTGTGGGCGTCGCCGCCGCCGCCGCCGTTAGCCTGGCTGCCCCGGCTGGCGTTTTTGCCTGCAATGTAGGCAGCCACGCCTTCGCCTTTTGCACCGCCATCGCCGGTGCTTTTGTTGGAGTAATATTCCAGTTGATTGTAGTTGCCGCCACTGGCAATGTTGATGCCGCCGAGGTAGCCTTTGCCGGAGGCGTTGAGGTTGCCACCGAGGAAAACCGTGTCCGCCTCGAAAGCGAGAATGCCGCCCTTCGAGCCGTCCCAAGCGCCCGCCGAGACACCTGCGCCCGTCACGATGATGTCGTCGTACTGCGGCACTTTCACTATCTGCATTTTGCCACCAGCGGAGAAGCCCGCCGTCGCATCGTATTTCATGTAAATGAAGTCGCCGTTGATTTGGGCGATTTCGTTTTTCTCGTATTTGCCGGCAGCGCCGAGGCTGGCAATCGTGCCGAAATTGACGCTGTTGGTTTCGTCAATTGTAGCGCCTTGATGCTGGATAATCAGCACTTTATCGCCGACGGCGAAGCCAGTCGTGCTCGCCACGTCGTAGCTGTTTCCGCTACAAATTCCGTCCACCGCCACGTAAGTATTGACCACGCCGCTGACGCAAGTTGCCCTTTGGACAGTGCTGCGCACGGCTGGGTTTGCGAACAAACCACGAGGCACGAAGGAGCTTTCCACGTTGCTGTAACCTGCGTCGAAACTCTGCAAGCCGTCGCCCACTTTGGTCACGAAAGGCGTGCCGTCGAAGCTGCCGTCGCCGTTGCCGGGATAGACGTAGATGCCGCTGGCGTTGCCGAGCGTGTGGACTGCGTAAACGTAGTCGAGGATGCCGTCGCCGGTGACGTCTTCGAGGAAGGATTCCTGGTTGGCGTCTTCGCCGGTCATGTTGCCGGAGACGGGTGTGAGGTAGCTGGAGACAGTTTGCGCCGCCGAATAGTTGCCGGTGCCGGTGGCTGCCCAGACGATGAGGCGGAAGGAACTGCCGTATTCATTGGTGTTGATGTAATCTGCCATGCCGTCGCCGGTGACGTCGGCGAACATGGAAAGCTCTGCGCCGGAGTTGCCTGCGCCTGCTGTAGAAGGGATATTGGTCAGGACGAGGCTATTTGTCGTGATGGCGGCAGGCCCGAAATTGCCGTTGCCATCGTTGAGCCAGACTTTGACGCCGGGGTTGTCATAAACCTGGCAGAGGTCGGGGTCACCGTCGCCGTCTGCGTCGGCGAGTTGGGTGAACTCGCCTGCGGAAACGCCGGAAGTGGCGTAGCCGCTCGCTCCGGTGAGGGTCGAGGTCATTTTGGTGAGGCTGAAAGTTCCGTCGCCCAAGCCCGCATAGACATGAATTTTGTTGTCGTTTCCGGAAAAAACGTAGTCCGCAACGCCGTCGTTGGTCACGTCTTGCATGTGAGATTGCTCCGTGCCTGCCTCGCCAGCGAAAGTGCCGTTCACGCCCGCCACGTCGAAGCCGGTAGTCGAAATTGCCGTCGTCGAGAAGCCACCGTAGCCGTCACCTTCATAAACATAGATGCCAGCGCCGCCCGTCTCCGTGACGTGGACGAGGTCTGCGATGCCATCTCCGCTGACGTCGAGCATGAAAGTTTGCGCAGCGGCGTCAGCGCCTGCGACCTCCGTGCCGCTGCCGTCCCGGTCGAAGCCGCCGGTGAAAAAGTTGCACTTTTTAAACGTTCCGTCGCCGTTGCTCGCCCAGGCGTAAGCTCCCACCGGGTTGTTGGCGTTGCCTGCGTCGTACACCCACACGAAAGCGTCGGCGGGCGGTGCAGGCGGCAGGGCTTTTCCGCCGAAAGTGAAATAGACCGTGCCGTCCGAGTTCGTGTCGTAAGTGCTGAAGTCCAGTGTCAGGTTTTCGTTTTGCCCCACGATGTTGAGCGCCACTGCGGTCGCTCCAGTGAAGCCGGAATTGTCAGAAACGATGAGATAGTGGGCGGCGGACTTGTCCATGCCCGCCATTTTTTTCGAGGGAACAGTGAGGGTCACGTTGCCCACTGCGCCGGTGGTCTGGGCTTTCCATTTTCTGTTCATCCACACTTCGACGGCTGCTGGCAGACCTGTCGGCAAGCCAGTGGTGCGGGCGTAAATCGAAGCGTCGTTGTTGCCCCAAACGAGGAAGGTGTTGTTGGTCAAAACGCCCGTATTTGCTGCATTCGAGGCAGCGAGAGCGCCTTTTGAAACGGTGACAAATTCATCGGAATTGACCGACTTGGACTGCTTCTGGTTCAAGCCCTGGCAATCCTGCCGCCCGATACCAGCGATGTCGTAGTCGTGGGCAATGGAGCCACCTGCGCCGTCGGCGGCGAAAATGGTGTTGCCCGCCGTGCCTTCGAGATAGTTCACGTTTTGCGTGATGCCGTATTTGATGCCGAGGTAGGCGAGGACTTTGCCCCGCTCGATGTCGGTGAGTTTGCGGTTGTAGAGGATAACTTCACCGATGTCGCCGACGTAGGGCCAAGCGTAGGTAGCGCCGATGTGGACGTTTTGCGGGACTGCAAAACTCGGCGTGTTGGTCGTTGCGGTGTACTGAAATTTGCCGTTGAAACCGCTTTTCCAATCATTCGCCGCCGAATAGGAATGAAAAACCTGCCAGTCTGCCTGGTTCACGGCGGGGCCCGAAGTCGTTCCGCCGCCTTCCAAAACGGTCAGGTTGGTGGCGTGCCATGCCTTGCGGAGGCTCGTTCCGAAGTCGTTATAAATGTAGCCGTTGGAGTGCGGGTAGTGCGAATTGTTCACGCCGCCAAAATCGTAGGGGTTGCCGAGGTTGGTCGCCAGGTTGGTGGTTTTTGCGACCGAAAACACCTCGCCCGATGAGAAGGAATTCGGGAACTGGCGGTTCTCCACATTGTCAATGCGGAAGTAGTCGTCGCCGTCGAAACGGACGATTGGGTTGTAGTTCGTTCCGACGCCTACCCACTGCGGGTCACTGTTGACGACGTCGGGGTGGCGGTCAAAAATGCTCTCGTCGTTCCAGGCGGTGACGTTGCCGGTGGTTGTATTTTTTTGAACGAGACCGTCCGCTTTCATCCAATGGTTCAAGCCACTCGCCACGCAGCCGGGAGCGAGCAGGTCTTTTCCGAAGGTGAAATATTGCTCGCCGCTGAAATTGAAAGTCGCTGTCAGGTAGCCGTTGCCGTCGTTGACAAGGGCGATTTCGGTGCGGCTGGCGGAGTTGAAAGCAGGCGAATTGTCAACAATCAGTTCCTCTGCGTTCATCGTTTCAGGGATGCGGATTTGGACTGCGCCGACCGTGCCGGTCTCTTTCGAGCACCAAACCCGGTTCAGGCGGGTGTAGGTCGCCACCGGGGTAAAAGTGGCGGGAGCGTAGGTGGGCCCAAAAAGCGCCGTGCCGCCCTGGTGTCCCCAAACCAAGTAGGTATTGTTCGTTAAAGCGTTGGCATTCAAAGCGTTGGTTTCAGCGACGGAGCCGAGACCTATTTCCAAAATCTCCGTCGAGTTGGCGCTGCGGCTCTGTTTTTGGTTTAAAGCCTGGCAGTCTTCCCGCCCGATGCCAGCGATGTCGTTGTCGTATTGATACGTGCCGCCGGCTGCACCGTCGGAGTTGAAAAGGGTCGTTCCGGCGCTGTTGACGTAGTCCACGCTTTGCGAGATGCCGTATTTGATGCCGAGGTAGGTCAGAACTTTTGCCCGCTCGGTGTCGGTGAGTTTTCGGTCGTAGAGGATGACCTCGCCGATTTCGCCGGTGAAAACAGAGGAAAATCCTGCCCCGATATGCACCGCTGAAAGGG
>CAZHLB010000397.1:0-6376 GCA_964533005.1 uncultured Saprospiraceae bacterium | reverse complement strand
GGGCGAAAAGCTGACAGGTGGTTTTTGAATTTTTCCGTTTAAAAATTGAAAATTTTTCAACTGCAACATTCAAAAACCACCTGTCAGCTTTTCGCCCAATTCTAAGATTGTCAAGTGAAGATTTTGGGTCAAAAAAAAGCCGGACACTTTCGTGCCCGGCTTTTTTATTGACCGCCTCAAGCTACTTTTTCATCTCATTCGCAGCCTGCCTCATCTTGTCCACCACCGATTTCAACACCTTCCTTTCATCGAAAGCCTGGCTCAACGAATTGAGCACGGCAGCGGCTTGCGGCTTGTCGCCAGCCTGCTCCAGCGCATTGGCGTAAGCATTGGCGACCTTTTCAGCGCCGATGTGCCCGACCGTGTTCAAGGTTTTGTTCAACTGGTTTTGCTGCTGGGCAGCGCCTTTCAGGTTCAAGCCAAGCGCAGGGGAAAGCAAGGCGGAGGCTTCTTTCAAAGTCGCTTTCCGGGTCTTGAAATGCCCGTCCAACTTAGCGGCAGGTTGAAGCCGGAGCGCCGTTACCTCTTTCATTGTCAACACTTTGTAGTCAAATGTTTCGGGCATTGCCAGCGCAATGCGAGCGGGAGCGGCTGCCTGCGATTCAGGAAATTGTTCCGTCAATTGCCGCAGCACGTCGTTGGCGTTCTCGAAAAACTGGCTGCCGTTGAAACGAAGAATGCGAGCCACCTCGTCGGTGAAATAGTCTTGCGCAAGCCGGGCTTCTTCGTAATTGCGAGGAGGCAGCACCCTGACAATCAAGGCATTGGACATGGCAACCTGGTGGCTTTCCGGTTCGACGCAGGCAACCCGGATGCTGTATTGACCCGGCTCGTCAATGAGCCAGCCGTTGGCATCGGCGGAGAGGAAAAGCGGCTCGTACAGGGACGCCCCCGCTTCGAGCACCACCCGTTTGGATTGCAGGCAATAATTGGCAAAGGGGCGGAAAACCCTCGCAGGGTCGCCCTTGCGTTGCACGACCACAACCAAATGGTGGCTGTCTTTCAACGCATTGGAACTGACTATCATCGGCTCGCCGGAACTGTTCAGAAGTTTTAGCTCGACCGTGACCGGTTCGAGCGATTCGTAAACCGCATCGGGGCGGTTGAGCCGCACAATCAATTGAAGGTCTTGGTTTTGCGAAGCTCCGGGTGCTTCGGCGCCGTGATGGTCGAACCAGTCGAAGTTGCCCATTTGCACAAATGGCTCCGGCGCATGGCGCAGGAACATCAGCTCGCCGTCGGAGAAGCGGTGGTCAAAATTGGCAAAGAACGCATTCACGCCGCCCGCCACATTGTACGGGTAGTTCATAAAACTGCGGGCATCCGGCTCATCCGCCAGCGAAATCCAGGGGCTGCCCCACGGAGCGCCCAACGATTTTTGCCACGAGTGAGCGAGGTTGAAACTATGCCCCATTTCATGCACGGCAGTCCAAAACTGCATTCGCTCGACAAAAGCCGCCGGGTCGGGGTCGCCGGAGGGCCTGTCGCTGATGAAGGAATTGTAAAAAAGGGCAGTGCCCTGGCGATGATTGGGCCCAATGGAATCGAACATAATGCCGCCCAAGCCCCAACCCCAATCGTGTTGTTTTCCGAAAAAAGTCCAAAGCGCCCACTGCGCCTGGTTGGCGAAGCGGCTCCAGTAAATCTGCATGGCATCGTGCATTTCCATATCGCTCCAGACACCATTGCCGCCCGTGAGCGCCGAGGGAATGGCGCTGTCGCCGCCTGATTTGGTGGCTTGAATGCCCATCCGGGCAAATGCGCCTTGAATGGAAAGCGAGCCTGGCGTCAGCGTTGGGTCATGCACTGGGTGGCGGGTCGGGTCAATGGCGGTGACAGGTGTGATGCCAGCTTCGTAGTCGTATTCGAACTCGACCTTGCGGAAAAACGGTGATTTTAGCTTGTACGTCCTGGTCAACTGCACAACGCCGTTGAGCAGAAATTCAACCTCGGCGGTGCTGTTGGCTGGAAAAGAAGCGACGTTGACTTTCACCCGGATGCCGTTGTACGGAAATGAGCCGGAGCCGCTTCCGTACTTGTACCAAATTTTGCCTTCGTAGCGGTAAGTCGAGACTTTTTTGAGGTTGGCAATCCAATAAACCTGCGATGAAAACTGGATGGTGCGCACCCCGCTGGCTTTCATTTGCGGGTAGCGCCCGTCCACATCCAGCCGGAATTCTTCCTGCACAAAAGGAAACATTTGCCGGGTCGTGTCATCGTCCAACATGGCTTCCAGGTCAATGGAAGCCGTGTTGCCATTGTGTTGCGGGGCAGATGAATTGGCAAACCCCATCGTCTGAGGCGGAACATTCGAATACTCGTACAATCCGCTTTGCGAGACGTTGCCGGCGGCGGATAAAACCAGGTGGGAAGGCTCGGAATCGGCGGCGGAAAATCCATTGCCGTGCAATGAATCAGCGCCTGTCAGTACGGCAATTTCTGCCGGGTCTCCATTGGAAGAAGTGGAAACTGTTGAACGGGTTGTCTTGACTTTGGACATGAAAATTGAGTTTTATGATGGTTCGAGTTCCCAAAACAGGAAAGGCTCCAGGTTGCTGGCGAGCGGTCAGTTTTAGCAGGTGGACAAACCAATTTTGGAAAGCAGGAATCGTCGTTCCTTGATATGAATGAAGCAGCTAAAGGTAAACGGCTTGTGAAGCAAAAGCTGTACTGATAAACAAAAAAGCTAATTTTTTTTGCTCATGTCGGCTTTGGGAGAAAAGTGTCGCCAAACTCCAGTTTGGCGAAGGGAGTCACCGCCAAACTGGAGTTTGGCGGCACGGAGGCATCACTCAAAGCCGGGCTGCTAAAAACTTCCCGCCTTCAAAAAATTTTCAGTCTATCTTTGGCAAAATTTTTAGACCAGTCTAAAAATCATTTTTTATCGCTCAAACTCACAATGAATGAATAGGCTGAATTTTATCTCCTTCGTTTTCCTGTCTTTGTTGCTGCTGGTTTTGCTCTCCTGCGAAAAATTGCTGACGCCAGAGCCTGCCGCAAATGAAATCCTGGATGGGCCCATGGAAGGTCTGACGCCGACGCAACAGCACTTGTTTTTGCAAGGCGACGAAGCGTTCGGGCAGGTTTTCATACCGGCAACTGGTTTGGGCCCCTGTTTCGTCACGACTTCCTGCGCCAGTTGCCATGCAGGCGACGGCAAAGGGCATCCTTCCACGACGTTGACCCGCTTCGGAAAATATGCGGATGGGCAGTTTGACTACCTGTTTCTCCTCGGCGGGGCGCAGTTGCAAAACCGTGCAATTCCTGGCTACGTGGCAGAAACCATCCCGCCGGAAGCCAACGGCATCAGCCGTTTCACGCCGCCTGCGGTGACTGGCTTGGGCTTTTTGGCTGCCGTTTCCGACCAAACTTTGCTTGACCTCGCCGACCCGGACGATGCCGACGGCGACGGCATTTCCGGCAGGGTGAATTACCTGAACGCACCTGGCTATTTTTCTCCGAAAAATTGGCACTTGCCCAACGAGCAAGGCAAGTACATCGGCAGGTTTGGCAAAAAAGCAGGGGCGATTGACTTGCTTCAACAAACTGCCAATGCCTACCAGCAAGACATGGGCATCACCTCGGATTTCAATTTGGAAGACCCCATCAACTACGCCATCGCCGGTCAGCCCACCGACCCCATTGCCGACCCGGAATTGCCTGGCGCAACCGTGCAAGCCGTCGTTTTTTACCTGCGGACTTTGAAGGCGCCCATTCCTCGAAATCAGGACGACCCGGAGGTGGTGAAAGGCAAGCAGCTTTTCGCTGAAATCGGCTGCGCAAAGTGCCATTTGCCCACCTTGAAAACAGGTGTCAGCGACCTGGAAGTCTTGTCTGAAAAGGAGTTTCATCCCTTCACGGATTTGCTTTTGCACGACATGGGCAGCGGCTTGGACGATGGCTACACGGAAGGAATTGCCGAGACTTTTGAGTGGCGGACGCCGCCGCTTTGGGGTCTGGGTTTGTCGGCTCAGGCGCAAGGCGGCGACTATTATTTGCTGCACGACGGCAGGGCGGGAAGCATCAACGAAGCCATTTTGCTGCACGGCGGCGAAGGGGAAACGAGCAAAAATGCCTTCCTCCAGCTTTCTGAAACGGAGCGGGCGGCGGTGCTGGAATTTTTGGAAAGCCTTTGACATCTAAATCATGGTGATTTTGAAAATCACCATGATTTAAACTCGCAAAACATGAACCGGAAAGATTTTTTGAAAACCTGCGCCCAAGCCACTTGCGCCAGCCTTGCCTTGCCACTTTTGCAAACCTCTTGCAAAACCGCCGCCTACGTCCCGCATTCGCTGCAAGGCGAAAAAATGGTCGTGAAAAAATCGGAACTGACCAGCCGCTCCTTCGTGGTTTTCAAACCTGCGAACCTGCCTGCGCCAGTCTATCTGACCCAATTCGAAAATGGCGAATATTCAGCGGTTTTGCTGCGCTGCACCCACAAGGGCTGCGAGGTGAGACCGGCGGGAAAAGAGTTGAATTGCCCTTGTCACGGCAGCGTTTTCAGCCAAACGGGGGAGGTGCTGGAAAGCCCGGCGCAAGCGCCTTTGCAGCGTTTCCGGGTGACCAGCGACGACCAAAACATTTTCATTTTTTGACGCTCATCCGTACCGCCGAACTCCAGTTCGGCGGCGTGTGAACTCGCCGCCGAACTGGAGTTCGGCGGTACATTTTGACCAATGAAGCAACATCAAACTTCCTTTTTCAAGGCAGACGCACCTGCCCCGAAATGCCATCTGAAAAAAAATTTCATTTTTTTTCAGATGACATTTCTCCTCGCCACCTCTTTGGCGGCGCAACAAAACGACACCCTGCCCAACAAAGACGCCATTTTCCACCGCCCCTTCATCCTCGAAGGCGAACGGGGCAACCTCACCGCAGCCGTCGGCGGCTACCTCGAAGCCAACACGAATTACTTCGCCACCGACGGCGTTAGCGAAGGTTTTTCGATGGAAATGCGCCGCTTCAACATCTTCCTGTACTCGACTTTGATGGAGCGCATCAAGTTCATTTCCGAGCTGGAGTTCGAGCATGGCGCAGAAGAAATTGCCCTCGAAACGGCATTGCTCGATTTTGAAGTGATGCCTGAATTGGTCTTCCGGGCAGGCATCGTGCTCGTGCCGCTGGGCTATTTCAACCAAAACCACGACAGCCCAAAATGGGATTTCATTGACCGCCCGCTCGTCTCAACTACCTTAATTCCAGCCACTTATTCAGATGTCGGCTTCGGTTTGCACGGCACGGTTTCGCTTGGCGGCGCTTCGCTGACCTACGAAACTTGCCTGCTGAATGGCTTGCAAGACGGCATACTCGCCAACGACCAGGGACGCACTTTTTTGCCCGGTGGCAAAAACGAGGAGCGTTTCGGCGAAGACAACAACGGTTCGCCTTCCGTCGCAGGTCGGATTGCTTTGAAAAAGAGGAAGTTAGGAGAGGTTGGCATTTCTTCGTTTGCAGGGTATTTCAACACTTTTAAAGTGGATGGCTTGACGATTGACGAGAAGCGAAAGGTGGTCGTGCTGGCTTTGGACTACAATTTTTCCATTCAAAAATTGAAGGTTTTGGGCGAAGCGGCGCTGGTGCGGGTGGACGTACCGGAGGCGTTGGGACAGGCTTTTGGCAAAAAACAATGGGGCATCCACGCTGACTTGATTTACCCGGTTTGGAAAGGCAACTTGTTGAAATGGAAGGACTTGCAACTGAACGCCGCCTTCCGCTTCGAGTGGGTGGACTACAACGTTGGCGAGTTTGATGAAACAGGGAAAAACATTGGCGACGACGTTGCGGCAATCGTCCCCGGCATCAGTCTTCGTTTTTCGCCAAGCACGTTGCTGCGGGTGAATTATCGCTATCGGTGGGACACTGATTTGGCGGGAAATCCACCGGCCAGGACGGCGGGGTTTCAGTTTGGGTTTGCCAGTTATTTTTAGTGGAACCTAAAGCTGACAGGTAAAAAATGCCTGCCGTTGCTGGAATTTTTCTTTCAGAAAAATTCCAGCAACGGCAGGCATTTTTTACCTGTCAGCTTTTTGCCCGGCATTTTTCCTCCTTTTCACCGAACAATCAAAACCGCTCGCCACCTTACCAAAAACAACTGCACTACACTTCCCTACCCTTCTTCACACTTCAGCACAAACTTCATTTCAGCACTTTTTCAACCCCTTCGGTCTATCCCTTACATCGTTGGATTCGTTTGCAATTATTGGCTTAAAGTCTTGAATTTCAATAACTAAGCACATACTCCAGGCATTCGCCGGAGACGGCTTTGGCATTGGCGAACAGCCAAATGCCAAAAGCCAAAAGCAGTGATAAAGTACCACTCAAACATCCAATTATGGCTGAACCGATTACGAGGAGAAGCTTTCTCCGGCTGCGC
>CAZHLB010000396.1:0-6376 GCA_964533005.1 uncultured Saprospiraceae bacterium | reverse complement strand
GTTTTCAAGTTCATCATCAAGTTCGTCACGCCGCTGATTTTGGCGTTCATTTTCATCTTCAGCCTGCCCAATTGGTACGATGCTTTGACCAACAAAGCCATCTACGAAGAGCTTGCGAAGGCGACCGACCCTACTCAAATTGCCTTCCTGAATGAAAAACTGACTTTCATCAATATTTCCCGGATAGGCTTGTTGTGCATCTGGTTAGGCATTGCCTACTTAGTGTACGCAGCTTATCGCAAACGTGTAAAAGAAGGACGTTTCGTATGAATACCTCAGCACTAATCATGGTTCTGACAGCCGACATCATCGTGACGGCTTTTACGGTGTACTATTTTTGGAAGGTCTTGAGAACGCCGGACAAATCGGAGAAGGATTTCCCGGCGGGCGCTTGATTTTTCAAGGAAGAAAGAGAAAGGAAAAGGCAAAAGCGGGGCGACCTGGTTTTGCCTTTTTGCTTTTTAGCGGCGGGTTGGCTCATATTCCCATCGGGCTTACGAAATTACCCTGCGCAACAACAAGCAGCAAACAGTGAGCAGCACCGTGAAATACGAGTTCCCGATTTCAACGGACAAGAATATTCAGGTGGAAAACAAGGAAGCACCGGAGGCGGAGGTGAACGAGCAGACGCAGATTTTGACTTGGAAACTGACGCTTGCGCCGAGGGAGGAGCGGAAGGTGGGGTTGAAGTATTCAGTGAAGTATCCGAAGGGGCAGGTGCTGGTTTTGGATTGAAAAACCAAACTCTCATTCCCCTGTTTCGCTGGCAAAATCTCAACCATGACAACCCTGCAAGTCAGCGCAACCCACCTCGAAATCATTCGCTACTACGAAGAAGCCGGTCTCGATTACGGTGCCTGGAGCCCTGCCTTCAACATGCACTTCGGCTACTGGCGACCCGGCATGAATCCTTTCCGGCTGGAACCCATGCTCGAACAAATGAACGAAGAGGTGTTTCGCCGCCTGCAACTTCCGCCTGGCAGCGAGCCGCTCGTGCTCGACGCAGGCTGCGGCTTGTCGGCTGCCTCCCGCCACCTGGCAAAAGCGTTGCCCGGCGCTCAATTTTACGGGGTCACAATCACGCCTTGGCAAATTGATTTTGGTGAAAAACTCAACGCCGAAGCGGGTTTGAGCGACCGCATCCGCTTGCTCGAAGCTGATTTTCACGACTTGCCGCTGCCCGACGCTTGCGCCGACGCTGCTTTTTGCCTCGAAAGTGCTTGCTACGGAGATGGCGACGGGAAGGAAAGATTGGTGCGGGAAATCGCCAGGGTGCTCAAGCCCGGCGCTCGTTTTGTCGTCGCCGACGGCTTTCGCAACCACCCGAACCCGCTGCCTCACTGGCTCGACCGAATCTATCGGCGAGCCATGGATTGCTGGGCGCTCCAGGATTTTGCAGAGATTCATTCGTTTGAAAAATCACTGAAAAAGGCGGGTTTCACGGACATCCGGGTCGAGGATATTTTATGGCAACTCGCCCCTTCGGTGGCTCACGTTCCCAAGACGGCGCTCAAATTTTTCTGGCGGCGGCTCTGGGAAACTGACCGCAAACCCCTGACACAAGAGCGATTGAACAACACCATCGCACCTCTTTTGAGCATGGCTATGGGGTTGGCGAGAAAGCATTTCAGTTATCGAATCGTGAGCGCCGTGAGGGATGAGTAAAGTTTCATGATGTTCGAGTCCAGCAAGTATTTTTTCATAGCTGTTCAATTTGCCGGTTGAACAATCTTGCGCCTCTGATCTCATCAATAAGTTCTTCCGCCGACTTGTCTGAAACCCAAGTGCCTGAAAACTCAAGAATGCTTTTCTTTTTCCTCTTTTCCTTCTTGCCATTTTCCGTTTTCATCGAAGCCAATAGCTTGGAAATAAGCTCAATCTTGGCATCCATGCTTAGGTTGGCAAGCAAGTCGAAATAGAAATTCACCAGGTTGACATTTAAATCCATCGCTTTCATGTCGAAGTATTTTTTGCAAAAATAAAGTTAATCCAGCCCAAAGCTGACAGGTGGAAAACAGCCATTTCGAGAGAAAAAAGATTCCATTTTTCTCTTTCAAAAACCCGTTTTCCACCTGTCAGCTTTTTGAAGCCTTCACCCAGGCATCCTTCAACGTCACCGTCCGGTTGAAAACCAAATTATCAGGCCTCGAGTCAACGTCAGGCGTGAAATAACCGAGCCGGATGAACTGAAAATCCTCCCCTTCCTTCGCATCGGCAAGGCTCGGTTCCAGCATCGCTGCCTGCACTTTCAACGAATCCGGGTTGAGCAATTCCTTGAAATCTCGCTCGTCGCCTGCCACGTCTTCCACCATGAAAAGCCGGTCGTACAGCCTCACCTCGCCGGGAATGGCGTGCGGGGCGCTCAACCAATGCAGCGTTGCCGCAGGCTTCAAACCGGATGTGTCTTCGCCACTTTTCGAGTTTTCAAAATAAGTGCATCGCAGCTCGACGACCTCGCCTTCCTCGTTTTTCAACACTTCGTCGCAGCGAATAATGTAGGCGCTTTTCAGCCTGACCAAGCCGCCGGGGGCGAGGCGGAAAAACTTCTTCGGCGGGTTTTCCATGAAATCTTCCCGCTCAATCCAAAGCTCCCGACTGAACGGCAATTCCCGTTTGCCCGCTTCGGGGGCTTCGGGGTTGTTTTCGGTTTCGAGCCACTCGGTTTTGTCCTCCGGGTAGTTCGTCAGCACGACTTTGAGCGGGTTGAGGACAGCCATCACCCGGCTGGAAATCTTGTTCAAATCTTCCCGGACGCAAAACTCCAGCAGGCTCAAATCAATGATGTTTTCCCGCTTCGCCACGCCGACTCGCTTGCAAAATTCCCGAATAGCGGCAGCCGTGTAGCCCCTGCGTCTCATGCCGGAAATGGTCGGCATCCGAGGGTCGTCCCAGCCGGTGACCAAGTCTTCGTTGACCAATTGCAGCAGCTTGCGCTTGGACATGATGGTGTAGTTCAGGTTCAGGCGAGCGAATTCGTATTGTTTCGACGGGAAGATTTCGAGCTTCTCGATGCACCAGTCGTAGAGCGCCCGGTGTGGGATGAATTCGAGGGTGCAAATGGAATGCGTGATGCGCTCGATGCTGTCGCATTGCCCGTGCGCCATGTCGTACATCGGGTAAATGCACCAGTCGTCGCCGGTGCGGTGGTGGTGGGCGAACTTGATGCGGTACAGCACCGGGTCACGCATAATCATGTTCGGCGACGCCATGTCAATCTTCGCCCGCAGCACACGGGAGCCTTCCGGGCAATCGCCGTTTTTCATGCGCTCGAACAGGTCGAGGTTTTCCTCCACCGTGCGGTCACGGTAGGGGCTGGGTGTACCCGGCTGGGTGGGCGTGCCTTTCATGGCGGCGATTTCGTCGGGTTTGCTGTCGTCCACGTAGGCGTAGCCTTTTTTGATGAGGTCAACGGCAAACTCGTAAATCTGCTGGAAATAGTCGGAGGCATAAAAAATGGCATCCGGCTCGAAACCCAGCCAGCGCACGTCGCCGATGATGCTGTCTACGTACTCGGTCTCCTCGGTGACCGGATTGGTGTCGTCGAAGCGGAGGTTGCACTTGCCGTTGTACTTCTGCGCCAAGCCGAAGTTGAGGCAAATGCTTTTGGCGTGCCCGATGTGCAGGTAGCCGTTTGGCTCCGGCGGGAAACGGGTGTGGACACGCCCGTCGTGTTTGCCTTCGGCGAGGTGTTGCTCGATGATTTCTTCGAGGAAGTTGAGGGGGGAGGTTGATTCTTTTTCTGTGATTTCTGCTGTCATCTCTGATTGCAATTTCAATTTTAAAATAAAACCAACTGTTCCTGTTTTTTGGGCTGGAGCGAAGCCTGAAAAGATTGCCAGGCTTCGAGCGTCAATTGAGAATTATCAATGCTTGAAAAAGGTTCGAGCGATTTCAACATACCACTGAAATTCAAGCAATTAACTGCCTTAGCCAAATCAATTCTCATCAAAATATCTTTTGTGATAGCTCGCTTGCTATCCCAAAAAACAATGGCATTCAGAAAATCCTGAACAGGCTTAGAGTTGAGGGCGGCGAAAGTAAAAACTGCATCTGCATAGTTTTCAAAACCGATGAAATAACAAGTATCGTCAAGCATCAACGGCTTTCCGGTCGCTGGCAAAACCAACGAAAAAGCAGACGTTTTGTATAGACCTGAAATAGCCACTTTAAAAAGAGCGAAAGAATAATTGCCCACGCCAAAAATTGAAAAAGCAGGCTTGCCCTTGTAAATACTGGATTTTCGGTTTTCAAAATCCTGCTCGTTTTTCAGTAGATATTGCCAGGTTTTGGGATGCTGGAATTGAATTGAATTTGTTTCCTGACCTATCTTTTTCTGGGTGACGATGGTAAATTTTCTGCTCTGGGCAACCACCTGTCCTTTCAAGTCCGAGCTTTTCAAAACACCATATACAAGCTCATTTTCCAACTCTACGACTTCATTTCTGCCATTTAAAAAATGCCCGTTTTCCGCTTCCAATTCCATAATTTTAGAGCAATCATGTTTGATGCCTTGCCTCCATTCAATCGGGCAGACACCTTCGAGCGATGAAGATGTTTGGTACAAATCAATGTCAGCAACAAAACAGCCTGCCGACCAGCCGAATTTTCTCGTTTGCAGCCGAGAATAAAAATCATATTCGATGCAATGGCTTTCGCAATTCAAGCCAAAAGCTGCAAATAATAAGGCTGCTTCCACGGAAGCACCAAATTCTTTGCTTGCATTTATCAAGTATTGCTCAATATTAGAGAGTAAATAATTATTGTCTATCTGGTCAAAAAGGAGGTTTTTAATTACTGAGTTTTTTACTAAAAATGCGATAGCGCCTGGGTTTTTATGAAATGCTTTGACCAGCATCAAGGAGATATATTCGCCAATATCAAAATTGCCTTTCCCGGTAATTGCGTCAAAGCCGGCATGATTTTTAAAATTGGATTTTGGAGGAAGATTGCCTGAATTTAAAGAAGAAAGCATGGCATTTGTCACCCAAGGCGGGTTGCCAAGCACCAGTATAAATTGCCCTTTTCCTTGAATTTGAAAGAAATCAAAATCAAATACATTTTGGTGGAGCAGTCTTATTTCCGGCTTCTTCTGATGCGGGTTTTGAAGGAAGAATTCAAGAATGGAAAACTTGGTTTGCCACACGTAAGGCTTGTATATTTCAACGCCTATAATTTGCCGAACCATCGAAAAAGTTTCAAGAGCCGCCAATATGAAATTGCCTTTTCCAAAAGTCGGCTCTACTATGATATCGGGGCTGATGTTTTTATCTTTTAATTGCTTGCATACTTTTAATGCGAGTACCCGGTTGGTTTGAAAATCGCCATATTCTGCCCTGTCTGAGTCATTGAATTCTTCGCATTGATGCAAGCATGCTTCTTTCCATTCCTCAAGGTCTGCCGTTGAAAAAAAATCAACGATTCCTGATATTTCGCACAAGACAATATTCGCCTCCAAAGCGTCTTTCGCATTTTTGAGTCGTGCTGACAACTCCATTTTCAGATAGTCGCTGATGTAAATTCCGAATGCTTTCATGGTTTTGAAACTTTTCCAATAATTCGGGTAATCCCCTCTACCTGCTCCTGGAGGTTGACAATTCGGTTGTATTGCAGCCGCCATTGAAGGGCATTTGAAATGGTCAGGAAGCCTTGCGTAATTGGGGTTTGAAGTATTTGTTTTGCAATTTGCCGAAGCAACGGCTCGCCTCCCGGAAGCTGTTTATCTTCGAGATAAGCGAAGATATCATCTTCATTTGCTTGGTTTTCAATCATCTGTTTTAACATCATAGTCGTCTGAAAATCCGCAGTTCGCTCTGCCTCAACAAAAGTACAACTGACAAAGTCCAGCAAAGCAGTCTTCGTCAAAGCGTCGTCTTTCTTGTCATAAACAAAAACAAGCAAGTTGTACCCCAAGCCAAAAATCTTCTGCCTGGAATCTTTGAATGGACAAGATGATTGCGGCTGCCGGATGGAAGTCACCTTAATATCAGTGAGGATATCTGCGGAAGGCAAGTCAATTCCAAACGCTGCATTTCCAATCTCGGCCGTGTAACTGTTGAGCAAAAGCGACTTGAATTTTTGCTCAATCAACGTGCCTACGGCTTTCCCATCCGTTACTCCATAAAGTGTTGGGTTGCTGAAAGTGCTTTCGGCTTCACAAAAGATTTTTGCGGTTTCGATGAGTTTGGGAATGGTCAGTACTGGTTTTTCCATTTTAAATCTTTCAGTTAACGAGCGGCAAATTTCACCTAAAAACCATCTCTCCAATGCTCTCCTCTAAAAAAGATGCCTTGCCTACAACTCCATCTTTTGCGTTGAAAACTACTGCGGGGGGGGGGGGGGGGGGGGGGGGGGGGGGGGGGGGGGGGGGGGGGGGGGG
>CAZHLB010000395.1:0-6381 GCA_964533005.1 uncultured Saprospiraceae bacterium | reverse complement strand
CCGCATTTCTGAAACGAAATGCGGGGTTTCAAAACCCCGCCGCTCGAAAGTTGAGGTTTCAGGACAGGCGTTGAAATTGCCAGGCGATGTGTCTGGTTTTGCCAAATTTTCCCTAATCACCCGCAGAGACACTGAATCTTTTAAATCACTAAATAATCTGGTATGAGTAACCGATTACTACGATTGCAACTCGTCCGGCTCCTGTGGCTGGCGGCTTGCATCTTCCCATGTTCATTACAAATTAACGCCCAGTGCGAATGTTCCGGCAACGGAAACTCCTGCACCGGCGACGTATTTACCTTGACGAACACCGTTCCTGACACGGTGCTCGTCGGCGCAAATTGCAAAGGCGTTTTCAACCTTGCCTCCGGCTCGGTTACTTTCAATCCTGCGCCATCGGGTTTCCCCGTCAGTTACACCGAGCCGGCTGGTTACAGCAACGGCGACTCCGTCGAAGCGGGTGTCGTCGTCATGGTTCACTACATCGTGACCAACGGCTCCGACTCCGACACGCTTTGTTTCAACATTTCCTTCGTGGACAAAACGCCGCCCGTCATCACTGCTTCTTTGAGCAGCGACACGGTTGATTGCGCCTCGGCGGATTTCGACGCATGGCTGCAAGAACAGGTAGATTCGCTCCTGGCGAACAGCACCGACAATTGCAGCGTGGACACGGTCACGCACAACGCACCAAGCACATATTCACCCGGTTGCAATTCGGTGCTGGTCACTTTTACCGTCTGGGACGAGGCTGGAAACAGCACCTCCACCACCGCCAGCTACACCACGGAGGACGGTACGCCGCCCGTCTTTTTCATCGGCGGCAACCCTGCCAACGACACCACTTTTCAGAGAAATTGCGAAGACCCGGCTCTCCCGGTTCCAACGGTCACTGCCGCCGACGAATGTTGGAGCGGCTCGATTGCGGTGAGTCTTTTTGAAACGACCTCGTTCCTCCCCAACCCGGACACGTGCCGCCACTACACTTATTCGATTGTGCGCCGTTGGATTGCAACCGACTCTTGTGGGAATGCCGACACGTTGAGCCATATAATTAATGTGGACGACACGACGGAGCCTGATTTTGCCGCTCCCGGCAACCTGATTTTGACCTGCGGCTCGAACACCAACACTTCCGCCACCGGCAACGTCGCCTCGGCGGTGGACAATTGCGACCCTTCCCCTTCGCTGTCTTTTATCGAAAACACGACCCCCGGCGCTTGCCCGCAGGAAAAAACCATCGTCCGCACCTGGACTGCCACCGACGCTTGCGGCAACAGCCGCTCCCGCTCGCAAACCATCACGGTGATTGACACTTTGCCGCCGAGCGCCAATTTCCCGGCGGACGTCTCGATTGATTGCGACGACGTGCTGAACATCAACCTGACCGGGCAGCCCTCGAACCTGACCGACAACTGCGACACCCTCGTGCAGGATTCGCTTGTCGCTGACCTGGTGCTTTCCGGCGCTTGCCCGAACAGCTACGTGATTCAGCGCACCTGGCGGGTCGAGGATGCTTGCGGCAACTCGATTGACAGTGTGCAAATCATCACGGTGACCGACCTGAAAGCGCCGACTGCCAGCTCGGCGCAATCCGTCACTTTCGCTTGCGATGATGCGATGAATGCCGACTCGACTTTCAATGCCTGGGTAACCAGCCGTGCCTTTGGTTCTGCGACGGCGAGCGACAACTGTTCGCCCAGCGGGGCATTGACCTGGACGGCTTTCAATTCCGGCACGAACGAGCCGGCGACACTTGCTGCACCCGATTGTTTGAACCCGGTGATTGGCGCTTTCCGTCGCCAGGTGGTTGATTTTGTGGTGACGGACGAATGTGGCAACAGCGACACGACCTCCGCCACTTTCACGATTGCGGACGACACGAAACCGCAGGTCAGCGATTGCCCCGGCGACCGAAACCTTGCGACCGACCCGAACAATTGCAGTTCGACGCCGACGCTTGCCTTGCCTTTCGTCACCGAAGATTGTGGCAACCAATTGACTGCTTTCAATTTCACGCAAAACCAGCCCTTCACTGTGCCGCCGGGCACGACCAATTTTGTGGAGACGCCCGTCAACGACGTGGTGTTTGAGTTCCCGGTGGAAGACTCGCCGTATTCGACGGAGGGCAGCGTGACTTTGGTGATTGCTTTGAACAGTGCGGACGGCGAAGCGCCGACCGAGTTTTTCAATATCTACGCCGAGAGCGGCATTTTCCTTGGCTCGACTTCGGGCACGGGTTTGCAGTGCGGCAATTCCTCGACGGCATTTGTGCTGTCCGCAGGTTTGTTCGACGGCTGGGCTGCCGATGGTTTGGTGACGATTACTTTGAAGCCGAACATCCCGGCGAACCTGCCCGGCAGGTTCTCGGTGAACAGCATTTGCCCGAACAACTCCGCCACCGCAACCCTCAGCTACTCAGCTCGTTACCCGACTGGTTTGCAAATGGAATACAGCGTGGACGGCGGCGCTCGCAGCCCGGTTTTCCCGGTCGAGCCTTTCCCGGCAACGTTTGATGCAGGCTCGCATTCGGTCAGGTATTTCATCACCGACTGCGCCGGAAACGTTGACAGCACTTGCGTTTTTACCGTTTCGGTCGAAGACAACGAAGCGCCGGAAATTGCCTGTCCGACCAGCACAACCCTCAGCCTCGTTGCCGGGTCGTGCGACCAGGACGTGGAAATTCCGCTGTTTGCGGGTGTCTCCGACAATTGCGGCGTGACGCCCGCCATCACGCAGACGCAGCCTTCGGAGGCTGAAAAATTCCTCACTTTCTCCTACAATCCGAACCTGAACGACTTCGTGGCGAACGATAAGACCTTCACGTTCACCGGGTTGCAAGGCAACGCCACACCGGGCAACGTGCAATTGGTCATCAACATCGTTGGCGACGTGGACTCGACGGGCGAGTATTTTGAAATCTACGACAACGACGGCAACCTGCTCGGAACGACCGCACCGGGTCAGCCAAACGTGACGTCGGGCGATTGCTCGACGCCACTCTCGGCTGTTTTTGAAATTGACGCCAACACTTTCAATGCCTGGGCGGGCGGTGGCGACATCAACATCAAAGCCGTTTCGTACCAGGATTATCCGATTCCGCCTGCGGGGCCCGGCTGGGGCATCAATCCTTGCAATCCTGGTTTGGTCAATGCCGACGGCGACACGGACAGCACTTTCATCCAGGCGACCTTCATTTATGAAAGCATTTCGCCCGTTTTTTCCGCCGTCGGCGCAACGCCGATGGGTGCAGTGACTTTGACGCCGCCGCTTTCGCCGCAAGTTTTCACGCTCGAAAGAGGCACGACTACTTTCACTTACCAGGTGACTGATTTAGCTGGAAATACGGGCGAGTGCAGCTTCGACGTGACCATCGTTGACAACGAGCCGCCCGTTGCGCTTTGCGCAGCGACTTTCGTCAGCATCAACCCGTCGGGCTTCGTTTTCGACACGATTTACCCGCAGGAAATTGACCTCGGCAGCACCGACAACTGCACGATTGCTTCGATTGAAGTTTTCCCAAACGTCATTTCCTGCGACTATGCAGGCAGCAACGTTCAGGTCACTTTGAGCGTCACGGACGAGGAGGGCAACGTCGGAACTTGCGACACCTACATCGCCGTGACCGCCGAAACGCCTGCCCCGACTGCCTCCAACAATTGCGGCAGCACCAGCCTGAACTTGTTTGCCAACCCGCCAGCCGCACCTTCCGGCGGCAGCAGTTTCCAATATGTCTGGTTTAACCCTGACGGAAATCCCTTCGCTTTCACGGAAAACCCGGTGATTCAGGATGCGGATGTGGATGACGAAGGATTTTATGTCGTTGCAATTCAAGGAGTTACAGGCTGCGAGGCAGTCGGGACGGTGCAGGTGACTTGCGAAATGTTGCCCTTGCGCCAGCCTGTTGCCCAAGTCGCAGCGAGCATGATTTGCGCCAGCGAAAACATCCAACTCAGCACCGACGCCGTTTGCGGAAGCGTCATTTACAAATGGTACACGGGCGCTTCGCCGAGCGGTGTTTTGATGAGCACGACGACCGTACCGAGCTATTCGATGGCTCCTCCGGCTTCGGGGATGTATAATTTTTACGTGGTTGTGGAGCGCAACGGCTGCGAGTCGGCTGCTTCGCAAACCGTTCAGGTTCAGGTGAATGCAGCGCCGACGGCAACGCCGGCTCAGGCGAGTTTCATTCTTTGTCACGGCGAGGATTTGCTGCTGAATTCCATCAACAACCTGCCCGGCACGACTTGCCACTGGACGGGCCCCTGCGGCTTCGAGTCGTTCAATTGCAGCCCGGCTTTGATTCAAGACGCAACTGTTTGCAACGCAGGGCTTTATCAACTCGTGACCACCCGCAACGGCTGCGAATCACTGCCTGCTTTTGTGGCGGTGAACGTGATTAACGCCATGCCGACGCCGCTGCTGACGAACACGACCTCGGTCGCCACGCCAGTTTGCGAAGGCAACGCTTTCACGCTGACGGCGACGGCGGTGCCGGGCGCAGTTTCGTACCTCTGGACGACGCCGCAATTCACCACCATTTCCACGCCCAACCCGACGCTGAACATTGCCAGCGCCGACCTCGGAAAAGACGCCGGAAGCTGGACAGTGCGTGCCATCGGCAACCCTTGCGAGTCGGAAACCAGCGCCCCGACGACGGTTTACGTTGCGCCAAAACCGCAAGGCGTGACTGCCGCTGCGACGCCGATTGACGTGTGCGAAGGGCAGGACGTGCAGCTTTCCGCTTCTTCGGCTTCGCCGAATGTGAGCTACCTCTGGATTTACCCGAATTCGCAGACGAATGCGCTGCAAAACCCTGTCCTTCAAGACGTTGGCGACGGCGACGACGGGGCTTATACTTTGACGGTGACCAACCAATTCGGCTGTTTCGTGCAAAAAGTCGTGGCGGTAAACGTGCTCGACCGGGTGGACATCACCGGGGCGAGTAGCGATGCGCCGACTTGCGCAACGGGGCCCGTGGACGTGCATTTGGTCGCCACCTTGTTCCCGCTCGACCCCGGCAGCTATCAATATTTGTGGACGGGCGTTGGCGGTTTCACTTCGACGAATGTTTCGGCGACCATTTCCAACGCAAGCATTGCGAACAGCGGGCCCTACGTGCTGGTCGTGACGAACAGTTTCGGTTGCAGCTCGCTGCCGTACACGGTGGACGTGGCGGTTCCCGACGTTTTGCCGACGCCCGGTGCGCCTGCGTTGAGCGGTTTCAACCCGTTCTGCGAAGGCGACAACGTGACCCTGACCACGACGCCGTTCCCCGGCGGAAATGCTCAGTATCAATGGACTACGCCGACCGGGACGTACACGACCTCGAATCCAAGCCTACCCATCAGCGGCTTGACGGTGCTGGATGAAGGGACTTATTCGGTGAAATATTTGAAAAACGGCTGCCCGTCGGGTCAATCCGGCAGCGTTCCGGTGGAGGTGAACCCGCAGCCGCTCATCAATCCGACGAGCAACACGCCTGTTTGCGAAGGCGAAACGCTGGAACTTTCGGTGGAATGCACCTCCGGCGCAACCTACGAATGGACGGGCCCCGGCGGTTTTAGCGCCAGCGTTTGCAACCCGATTTTGGCGAATGCCAACCCTGGCTTGCATTCCGGCACGTTCAGCGTTCGCAAAAAAGTGGATGGCTGCTGGTCGGAAGTTGTGCCCGTGAACGTGCTCGTCAGCCCCGAACCGGAAGTGCCGACTGCCGTCAATGCGGGCCCCTATTGCGCCAGCACCGACGTTGCGATGCTCACGGTGACGACCAATTCGGCGACGCCGGGAGCGATGTACGCCTGGTTCGACGAAAACGGTTTGCCGCTCGGCGCAGCGACGCCTTCGCTCAATTTCAGCTTGCCCGACCCGGCGCAGTACGGCGATGGCAGCCATGAATTTTACGTGGTTGCCACGCTTGGCGCTTGCGCTTCGCTGCCCTCTGTTCCGACGGTGGTCACGCTGAATACCGTGCCTGCAAATCAGGCAGCGGCGGGCCCCGACGTGAGCGGTTGCGGCACGGAAGACATCGTTTTGCAAGCGACTCCGCCGACCGTCGGCACTGGCTTGTGGACTTTGGTGGGCGGCGCTCCGAATGGCGTCAGCATCGCCAACCCAGACCAGGCGACGACGACGGTTTCAGGTTTGAACCCAGGCGACGATTATGTTTTCCAGTGGACGCTCTCGAACGGCGCTTGCGAAAACTACTCGCAAGACCAGGCGGGCGCTTTCCTCAGCATTTTGGAGGCGGCGAATGCGGGCGAGTCGGTTTTGATTTGCCACGAAAACACTGCCCAGTTGAATGCCTTGCAACCCAGCACCAGCATCGGCGAATGGTCGCAACCGCAGGCGCAGGTTTTGCTCGGCGTCGTGATTGTTGGC
>CAZHLB010000394.1:0-6406 GCA_964533005.1 uncultured Saprospiraceae bacterium | reverse complement strand
GCCCCTCTGGGGCTGGAAGATGGGGTTGCGGCATTGCTACAAACATCGCCGCCCCTCCGGGGCTAATTAACCGGCTGATTTTCAAGCCGCTATTCTGTGGGTAATCAACAGGGGTCGCAACCCTGCCGACGTTGCGCTTTCATTTTTGAACGGCAATTTTCTTCATCAAAAACTCCCCGTCCAAATCAATGCGCAGCCAATAAATTCCAGCCGCCAGATGGTCAAGCGGCAGCGCCAGTGCTGAACTTCCGGCAGGTTTTTCTGAAAAAACAACCCTCCCTGCGAGGTCAATCAACTCCACTTTTTGAATCGCCTTGCCGCTCCCGTTTTCAATTTCCAGCACATCCCGCACCGGGTTTGGAAAAACCCGCACCAGCTGCTCATCCGGCTCCGGCAAAATGCCGGTAGCGCAATCTTCATCAATGAAAACTTCGATGGTCACGCCAAGCGGAAGCAAAAAGTTGGGACATTCCGTTGGCGCTCCTTCCACCGTGTACGAACCAGCCTGCGTCACCGCCAGCACCGGGTCGTTTTCACCGGGAATCGCAACGCCATTTTTGAACCAGGTAATCAGCGTATCGTACGGCAATTGCAAAGTCAGAAACATCGTATCGCCTTCGCAAACGATGCTCGCCCCGGTGTTCGGGTCGGTGGTAAACTCGCCCGTGTGCATCACTGTCGGCAGCAGGAAAACCAGCCCATCCACCAGTACTTCCAGTGAAGTTTCCGTGCAATTGTCCAGCGTTGCAGTTACGCTGAACCAGGCGGGAATTTCTTCTTCGGTCACCGTCAAAGTTTGCCCGGTAGCGCCGGGAATCGGGGTCGCCATGTTCGAGCCAAAAGGACGCTTGAGCCATTGGTAGTTTTCATAAACCTGCGTGGAAAGCACCGTCGAGTCGCCGGGGCAGAGCAGCAAATCACCCGTGATGGATGGGTCGAAAGGGCATTGCGCCTGCGCCTGGCGGGCAATGAAAAAGAAGGAAAGGAGGAGAAAAGCGTGAAGTGTTTTCATGCGATTGAACGATTTTTGAGTGAAAAGAAATTGGGAAAAAACGTGCTGCCAGACATGAAACACCAACCGGGCGGTTGGGCGAAGGTTCAAAAAAGTAGGCGAGTAAGGGAGTAGGCAAGTAGGCAGGTAGGCGAGTAGGCAAGCGCCTACTCGCCTACTCCCTACTTGCCTACTTTTTCTACCTTGCCAGCCAAATTCGAACAGCCATGCCAAAGAAAAAGCCTGCCGAAAAAAAGCCCAAAGTCCACGAGGAACTCAAGGGCTTCGACATCAAAATCAACCCCTTCGGGGAGGTCATCTCGAACTTCAACGTCGAGCGGCTCAATACTTTTTTGAATGAAAAAGTAGAGGATAAAAAACTGAAAGAACGCCAGGACGAGGAGGAGTGAAATGAAGTAAAAAGTAAAAAGGCTAAAGTAAAAAGTGGGGGGACGGTACGCCGTCCTCCCACTTTTTACTTTAGCCTTTTTACTTTTTACTTAACCCGGAGTGACCACGTCCCCTTCCTGCTCCTCGATTTGCGTTTCCACTCGCCGCACCGCATTTTTCTTCGTCTCGAAATACTCCTTCCGCTTGCGGAAAACGTCAATCGCCAGGAACATGGCTTTCAGAAATGACGACGGGTCTGCCTCGTTTTTCCCGGCGAGGTCGAAGGCAGTGCCGTGGTCGGGCGAGGTGCGGATGCAGCTTAGACCGGCGGTGTAATTCACGCCGTGCCCGAAAGTAAGCGCCTTGAAAGGAATCAAGCCCTGGTCGTGGTACATGGCGAGCACACCGTCGAATTTGTTGAACTGACCGGAGCCGAAAAAGCCGTCCGGCGGAAAGGGTCCAAAGACCATCATGCCATGCTTTTTGCACTCGACGACGGCAGGGCGGATGATTTTTTCTTCTTCATCGCCCATCAAACCTTCGTCGCCTGCGTGAGGATTCAAGCCAAGCACGGCGATGGTGGGGCGCTCCAACCCGAAGTCAATTTTCAGCGTGTCGCTGAACAGGCGGACTTTGCTGATGATTTTGTCCTTTGAAATTGAACCGGCGACCTGCCGCAATGGAATGTGCGCAGTGACCAAACCTACCCGCAGCGCATCGCTGACCATGAGCATCAGGCTGTCTTTTGCGCCAAATTCTTGGGTCAGGTATTCCGTGTGCCCGATGTGCTGAAAGCCCGCCAATTGCATGGATTTTTTGTGGATGGGCCCCGTGACGAGGGCGTCAATCAGTCCATTTTTCAGGTCTTTGACGGCGGCTTCGAGGCTGATTTGAGCATACTTTCCGCCGACGTCGCTGGCTTTGCCGAGGGTGATGTTGACGTTGTCCTGCCAGCAATTGACGACGTTGATTTTGTCGAAAGCCAGCCGCTCGGCGCTGCGCTGCCCAAAAAAGCTGACCTCGTCGAGTGCCACGATATTTTTATGGTAGGAAACGACTTTCGAGGAGCCGTAAATCACCGGGACGCACAGGTTCAGGATTTGCTTGTGCGCCAGTGCTTTGAGTATTACTTCCAGCCCGACGCCGTTGATGTCGCCAGCGGTGATGCCGAGGATGGGTTTGTCAGTAGAAGTGGGAGCTGACGGCGGCAGGGATTGGTACTGGTCTTGGTCTTCAATTTCTATTTCTTGTTCCACGAGATGTTGTATTTATTTTGGCGGCTGCCTTGGGAAGTTGATAAGGGTTGATAGAGGTTGATGAGGTTGATTTTCAGCGTGGTGCGAATCAACCTCATCAACCCTATCAACCCCTATCAACTTCTCAAAGAGCGCCAAAAGTAGATATTTCGACATGACAAACGAGACGGGGACGGGTTCTTTCAGAATGACAAGGGAGGCGGGAGCGAAAGGTGGCAGAGCGAAAAAATCATTCGGGCAGCATTTTCTTACCAATGAGGACATCGCCCGGCGGATTGCAGACAGCCTGGGATTGGGGATTGGTGATGGGGGGGTGGGGGAGCGGCAACAGGTATTGGAAATAGGCCCCGGCAAGGGCATGCTGACGAAATACCTGTTGCCAAAAGACATTGACCTCAAAGTGGTGGAAGCAGACGAGGACATGGTGGCATACCTGGAAGAACATTTCCCGCAATTGCACGGCAAAATCATCGCCCAGGATTTCCTGAAAATGAATCTCCAGTCACTATTCACCAATCACCAATCACCAATCACCAATCACCAATTCAGCATCATCGGCAACTTCCCATACAACATCTCCTCGCAGATTGTCTTCAAAATGCTGGAAAACCGCACGCTCGTGCCTGAACTGGTCGGCATGTTTCAAAAAGAAATGGCAGAGCGCATCATCGCACCGCCCGGCGGCAAGGACTACGGCGTGATTAGCGTGCTGACGCAAGCTTTTTACGAAGGGAAATACCTGTTCACGGTGGGCAATCGCAATTTCAACCCGCCGCCGAAAGTGCAGTCGGGCGTGATTCGGTTGCTGCGAAAAGACGGAGAACTGGGCTGCGATTATGGGCTTTTCCGGCAGGTGGTCAAAGCAACTTTCAACCAGCGGCGGAAGATGTTGCGCAATACGATGAAGCCGTTTTTTAAAGACCCGGTGGCGCTGGAAAGTGATTTTTTCAAGAAGAGACCGGAGGAGTTGAGCGTGGGGGAGTTTGTGAATTTGACAAAGCAGGTCGAGATGTCATCCCGATAAAAATGAAATTTTACCGGGATGACATCTCTTGCGTCAAGCCTTCATTTCCCGAAGGTCAAATTCAAAGCCCGGCAGCACATCTTCGCCCGACAGTTTCCGGTTGAAACCATCCACTTCTTCCTCGCTACCGTCCTGCCTGTAAATCCAAGCCATTTCCGTTTTCGGGTCAATCAGCCAAGCCAGGCGGACGCCATTGGCAAGCCAAACATCTTCCATTTTTTCTTTCAACTTGGTCAGACTATCGCTTTCCGAGCGCACCTCAATCACAAAATCAGGCACGATGGCAGCGATATGCTTGCGCTCTCGTGGGCTGAGTTGGTTGATTTTTTCCCAGGAAATCCAGGCGCCGTCGGCTTTGTGTTCCGAGCCGTCGGGCAGGTCGAAGGAAGTGGTGGGGCTGAATGCTCTGCCAAGTGAATTGGTCTTTGACCAATCCCGGAGAATGCCAAAGGCTTCTCCTTCAAGAAAGCCGGAGTCAAAACTCATAGGAGGGTGAATTGTGATTACGCCATACTTGTCCCTTTCGATTTTAAATTCCTGATGCTCAAGCACAAAGCGATGAAATTGTTCCTTCGTCCAATGGCTTTTGAACATTACAGGTTTGTCTTGAACGACCAATTCGATGGGACTTTTGGCAATGGTTGCAGTCATCATGGGCGATGATTTTCGGTTAATTTTTCGGCTAAGTTAGTCGCCTTTTGACTTTGCAGGCAAAGAATTTCCCAGCCTTTTCCAACCTTTGAACATGAAATATCCGAATCTCCTCTTCGCTTTTTTTCTCCTCCCAACCCTGCTCGCCGGTCAAGGCGGCGTCCGTTTCCAGGTCGCCCCCGAATGGCAATCCATCCTCGAACAAGCCCAAAAACAGGGCAAAATGATTTTCCTCGACGCCAGCACCAGTTGGTGCGTCCCCTGCAAAAAGATGGAAAAAGAGGTGTTCACCCGGCAGGACGTGGGGCAGTTCGTCAATCAAAATTTCATCGCTGTTCAGTACGACATGGACAAGGGCGAGGGCTTTACGCTCAAGGGGCAGTATGGCGTTTCGGTCTTTCCGACTTACCTTTTTTTGGATTGGAACGGGGCGGTGGTTCACCTCGTCGTTGGTGCGCTCTTCGAGGAAGGGGCGTTTTTGCGCCAAGCCCGGCTTGCTTTTTCACCTGGCGAAAGTTATGGTGCACTCAGCGCCCGCTATCGAAACGGTGAGCGCCAGCCCTCGATGATGTTCAAATACATGGACGTCCTTCGCACGGCGGGGCAGGTGGAGCAGGCAGAAGCACTCGCCCAAAGCTACCTCGACCGGGTCTCGGTTGACCATTTCAAAGAGGCGGACTACTGGGGCATCATTCATTTTTTGCTGAAAGAACCTGCCAGCCGGGAGTTCAAAATCCTCTACGAAAACCAGGCGGAAATTGGCGCTGCTATTGGCAACCGGGCGGTGGCGGACAAGATTTTCTCCGTTTTTGAAAATAAAATCCTCGAAAACAGCCGCTACCGGGCGCAGGATGGCGTCGCTTTCGACACAAAAGCCGAGGATGAAATGATTGAAATGCTGCGCCAGGCTGAGTTTTCCCGGTGCAATGAATTGCTGGCGAAAGCCTTGCTGGTGCGCCACCACCGGCGCAATGATTGGGAAAATGTCGCCTATGTTTTGGATGCCCTGCTCGATTTCGACGTGCTGAAAGGCAGCCCCGACCCGGCGGGTTTGTTTCACGAAAACGCCACTGTTTTTGCGGAAACCATCGAAGATGGGAGGCTGCTGCGGCGGGCTTTGCGGTGGTCGGAGGAGGCTTGCAGGATAGAAAAGCGACCGGCGGCGCTGGCGAAATACTTGGCGACGAAGGCGGATTTGTTGGAAAAGATGGGACTGGCGGCGGAAGCGGCGGAGGCGAGAGCGGCGGCGGAAAAAGCAGAAAAAAGCAATAGCAACTGAGAAAAAAGCCCTACGAACCTAAGCCTTGTAGCTACCTTTTCAGGTTCCCCAAACTTCATTTGGATTTTCAGTCGTAGTGGCTTTTCTCCGACAACCCTAACTTTCAAGACATTGGTTTGAAAGGGCGAGATTTTAAAACCTTCAAATTCAACTCGAAACCTGGCAAAACATTCTCTCCTGACAAAACCTGCTGGTCAAATCCCTGAATTTCTTCCACAGAACCATCCTCTCGATAAATCCAGGCTTGCTCTTTCATCGGATCCAGGAGCCATGCAAGGCGGACGCCGTTGGCAATCCAAACTTCGGACATTTTTATTTTTAATTTTTCAATGGAGTCAGAAACCGAGCGGGTTTCCAGCACGAAGTCAGGTATGATGGGAGTGATGCGCCTAATTTCTTTTTCAGTAAGTTGATTGACCTTCTCCACTGAAAGCCAGGAGCCATCCGCTTTGACTTCTGACCCATCTGGCAAAACGTAGTGCATGGATGAGCCTAATGAAAGTCCGATTTTTTCATCCTTTGCCCAATTCGAAAGGATGCTTGTTGCCTTTCCTTCAAGAAAACTGTCGTATAAACTTAGACCCGGATGGATGGTGATGTTGCCGTGCTTGTCTCGTTCCATTCTCAATTCGCTGTTCTTCATCATAAAGCGATGAAACTGCTGTTGAGACATGTGGCTCGTGAAGCACAACGGTTTGTCGTAGGGGATGCCTTTCATTTTGAAAATTTTCAGTGAAGAACCTGAAATAAAATGTACCACTTTCGAGCGGCGGGGTTTTGAGACCCCGCATTCCGGCGCTGCGGGAATGCGGGGT